>DATFXA010000278.1:0-4521 GCA_035258645.1 Gaiellaceae bacterium | reverse complement strand
CCGTAGACGAAATACAGCGTCAAGGCGATCGCGAGCACGATCGCGACAACCGCTGCGGAGATGAGGCCCACGCCCGTGATCGCGATCAGCGGCGTCCGTGCACTCTCGCCTTCTTCGGCCTCCTTCTCGAGCGCCTTTGCGGTCTCGATCGGATGCTCGATGTCCTCGACGACGTGCTTGAGGCGCTCGTCGTGCTCGCTCACTCCCCGAGCATACTCGTGTCCGATGCGCGCGAACGTGAAGGGGATTAGCGGCTCCGGCAAGACCACATTCGCGCGCGAGTTGGCTGCGCGGCTGGACGTCCCGTACCTCGAGCTCGACGCGGTCCATCACATCGGGCCGAACTGGACCGAGGCGACCTCGGAGCAGATACAGGCGAGCGTTAGTGAGTTCTTGGCCGGCGCAGAGGACGGCTGGGTGATCGACGGCAATTACGAAAGCAAGCTCGGCGACCTCGTTGTCGATGCCGCCGACCAGATCGTCTGGCTCGACTTGCCGCTCCAGGTTTCGATGCGGCGACTATGGCGGCGGACGACGTCCCGGATGCGCGGCAACGTCGAGCTCTGGGCCGGCAACCGCGAACACTGGCGCACCGCCTTCGTTGGCTGGAACTCACTCTTTGTCTACGCGGTGCGCTCGTGGTTTCGCCACCGCCGCAAGCTCCCGCGCAAGTTCGCAGGGGATCCGCGGCTCGTCAGGCTGCGCTCGGAAGACGAGGCGCGCCGCTGGCTGGAAGCCCAGCACTAGGGCGATACTGCACGACATGGCCGAGCCGCCCAGGGGCACCGTCACGCTCCTGTTCACGGACATCGAGGGCTCGACCCTCCTGCTCCGCCGGCTCGGGGACCGCTATCCCGAACTGCTCGGGCGCCATCGCCGGCTCCTGCGCGAGGCCTTCGGGCACCACGGTGGCTACGTGCTCGACAGCGAAGGCGACGCGTTCTTCGTCGCCTTCGAGTCGGCGACGGAGGCGGCCACGGGTGCCGCCCAGGCCCAGCGCGCCCTTGCCGAGTACGACTGGCCGGCCGGCAACGAGATCCGGGTGCGTATGGGGCTTCATACCGGCGAGCTTCGCCCCGTCGAAGGAACCTACGTGGGCCTCGACGTTCACGAGGCGGCGCGCGTCATGGCGGCTGCTCACGGCGGCCAGGTCATCCTCACTGACTCCACCCGCGCACTGCTCGACAAGAGCGTGCGGCTGCGGGATCTCGGCCAATACGTGTTGAGGGACATTCCGGGCGAGCAGAGGATCTATCAGCTGGAGATCGACGGCCTGCCGGGTGACTTCCCGCCGCTGAACACCGAGGCGACCCTGTCGACGAATCTACCGGCGGTCCCCACGGCCTTCATCGGGCGCGAACGCGAGCTCGCGGAGGCCGCCTCATTGCTCTCCCTCGACGACGTGAAGTTGCTGACCCTGGTCGGCCCCGGCGGCGCCGGCAAGACCCGACTCGCGATCGAGGTGGCCGGCAACGCGATCAAGCGGTTCCCGGGCGGAGTCTTCTTCGTCCTGCTGACGCAGGTCCGCGACTGGGAGCTCGTCGTCGCGACGATTGGGCAAACGCTGGGCTTGGGCGAGCGGCCGGGCGAAACTCCGCTCGAGACCCTGACCGAGCACCTCCGCAACCGCGAGGTTCTCCTCTTGCTCGACAACTTCGAGCACCTCGTCGGCGCCGCGCCGGCTCTCTCGGGCCTGCTGGCCGGGGCACCCGGGCTGAAGCTGCTCGTGACGAGCCGCACGCCGCTCCGTCTCGGGGTGGAGCGCGTCTATCGAGTTCCACAGCTTGCCGATCAGGACTCGCTCAGGCTCTTCGTCGAACGAGCGCGGGCGGTCGCGGAAGATTTCGAGCTCGACGGCGAGAACAGCGCAGACGTCGCCGAGATCGTCGCCCGCCTCGACGGGCTGCCCCTCGCCATCGAGCTCGCCGCGCCCTGGGTGCGCACGCTGACGCCGCGCGCGCTGTTGCGCCGGCTCGATCGTCGCCTGCCGCTGCTGACCGGCGGCGCGCGGGACGCCGACGAGCGCCAGCAAACGCTCCGCGGAACGATCGAGTGGAGCTACGACTTGCTGTCCGAGCCCCAGCGGGCGGAATTCCGGCGGCTGGCCGTCTTCGTCGGCGGCTTCCGTTTCGAGGCTGCCGAGGCTGTCTGCACGCGTGACGCGGCCGGGGCCGACGTCCTGCAGGTGCTCGACTCGCTCGTCGAACAAAGCCTTCTGCTCCGGCGGGTGGACCCGGACGGCGAGCCGCGTTTCTGGATGCTGGAGACGATCCGCGAGTACGCCTACGAGCAGCTCGAATCGTCGGCTGAGGCTGACGCGGTCCGCCGCCTTCACGCCGAGTGGTTCATGACGCTCGCCGAAGACCTCGAGTCGGAGTCGCGAGCCGGTGATCAGCCGGCGGCGGTCGCGAGGCTCGACGCGGACTACGGGAACCTGCGCGCAGCCATCAGCTGGGCCCGCGAGGCCGACGAGGGCGAGTTGCTGCTGCGGCTCGCAACCGCGCTGTCGCCTTTCTGGTCGACGCGCGGCTATGTCGCCGAGGGGCGAAAGGCACTCGAGGACGCGCTCGAGCTCGGCGGCCGCCGCCCTGCGCGCGCACTCGTGGGTCTCGCGTCCCTTCGCGTCTTCACCGGGAACAGCGACGGCCTCGTCGACGAGGTCCACGAGGCCCTGCGAGCCGCGGAGGAGCTCGGCGACCCATTCACCCTGGCGCAGGCCTGGAACCTCCTAGGCCGCGTCCAGGGCACCTTGAGGGGAACGCTCGCGAGCGCCGAGGAATCGTGGACCCGCGGCCTCGACTACGCCGAGCGCGGTGGTCTGCAGACCGAGCGGGCCGAGAGCATCGGCTGGCTGATGATGAGCGCGAACTTCGGCCCGCTCCCGGTCGAGGAGGGCATCGCCCGCTGCAAGCGATTCTACGACGAGGCGGTCGACGATCCGTTCATCCGCGCGAACGCGCGGATCGAGCACGGGGCACTCGAGGCGATGCGCGGGGACTTTCCCGTCGGCCGGAGGCTCGTCGCTGAAGGCAGGCAGACGCTCTCCGAGCTCGGCTTCACGTTGCTCGTCGCGACGAGCGCGCAGGAGGCCTTCTACGTCGAGATGCTCGCGGGCGACACGACGGAGGCGTTGCGGATCGGACGCGAAAGCTACGCGGTGTTGCAGGAAATGGGCGAGCGGAGCTATCTCTCGACGGCCGCCGCCCTGCTCGCCCATGCACTTTGCATCCAGGGCGAGCTCGACGAGGGCGAGGAGTACAGCCGCGTGAGCGAGGGCGCCGCCGCTCGCGAGGACGCGTTCTCGCAGGTGCTGTGGCGCGCCGCTCGCGGGAAGATCCGTGCGCGCCGCGGCCAGGCGGCAGAGGCCGAGGCGCTCGGCCGCGAGGCGGTCGCTCGCGTCGAGCAGACGGATCTTCTGAACACGCAGGGCGATACGCTCGCCGACCTTGCCGAGGTGCTCGTGCTCGGCGGGCGACCGCGCGAGGCCGTCGAGGTGCTCGAGCAGGCGGCAGCGGTCTTCGAGCGCAAGGGGAACCTGGCGTCGCTCGAACGGGTTCGTCGGACCGCACGGGAGCTCGCGGAATGACCGGCTCTGCCTTCGACGTCCTCGTGCTCGGCGGCGGCCCCGCCGGCTGCGTGCTCGCGTCGCGGCTGAACGAGAACCCGGATCGAACCGTCTGTCTCGTCGAGGCCGGGCCGGACTACGGGCCCTACGCCGAGGGTCGCTGGCCTGCGGACATCCTCGACGCGCGACAGCTCGCGCTCGACTCGCATTGCTGGGAGCGGAGCGACGAAAACGATCGCTCGCAGCTGCGCGCCCGCATCCTCGGCGGCTGCTCTGCGCACAACGCGTGCGTCGTCTTGCGCGGTGCGCCGTCTGACTACGACGAGTGGGGCCCCGGCTGGTCGTATGCGGAGCTCGCGCCGTGTTTTGAGCGGGGCGAGGAGACGCTCGGGGCTCGTCCACTGCCCGAGGAAGCACTCACGCCGTGGCATCGCGCCTTTCATGAGGCGGCTGGCGAGGACGCGATCGTCCACGTCGTCAACGCCGTCGGGGCCGTCCGCTGGAACGCGGCGTTCGCCTACGCGGACCCTGCGCGGGAGCGGCCGAACCTGACGATCCTTGCCGACACGATCGTCGACCGGGTTCTGACGAAGGACGGCCGAGCCACCGGCGCCCTCGGACGGCCGCGAGCTCATCGCCGAGACGGTCGTCCTCTCCGCGAGCGCGTACGGGTCGGCGGCGATTCTGCTTCGCAGCGGGGTTGGGCCGGCGGATGAGCTCGAGCGGCATGCGATCCCGCTCGTCGCCGAGCTGCCGGTCGGCGAGGGTCTCAGCGATCACGTCGGCGCCGGAGCAGGCTGGCAGCCGACGGAGCGGCTCGAGCGCGAGCTCGACGCCTTCGAGCGCGACCATCCGCTGCTGATGGCGGCGGTGACGGTGCAGGCGCGTAGCAGCGCCTGCGAGCCGGGCGTCTGCGATCTCTTTCTCTTTCCGGGGGTGGACCCGGGCTACGAGAT
>DATFXA010000277.1:0-7411 GCA_035258645.1 Gaiellaceae bacterium | reverse complement strand
CATCGGCATTGGCCGCTCGTTCGAGCGCCGACGCGAGCCATCCGTGCAGTTCCCGCAGGCTCGAACGCGTCCAGAGACACCAGAACGCACGAATGGCCAGACGAAGCTCGCGCTCGACGTCGCCCGAGGCGATGAGCCAATCAAGCGCGCCGCGGAAGTTGTCGAGCTCCGGATAGAGCCCGCGCGCCAGGGCAACATCCTCGTCGGGGGCGCCCCGAGTCGCCGCTTCTGTAACCCCGATGAAGTAGTCGGCGTGCCGATCCGCGAGCAATGGCGCCTCGCCATGTCTCTCGAGCCACTCGGCGGCGTAATCCCTGATCGTCTCCAGCATCGAGAAACGCTCTCCTTGCCGCCGGACCAAGCTCTTGTCGATCAGCGACTGGAGTGTGTCGATGTCCGCTTCGCAGATCTCCTCGGCCGCGTCGAGCGTGGAGCCGCCGCGGAAGATCGACAAGCGTTCGAACAGGAGTCGTTCGTTCTCGCCCAGGAGGTCGTAGCTCCATTCGACGGTCGCCCGCAACGTCTGCTGGCGCGGATCGACTCCACGGCCGCCCTTCAGGAGGTCAAGCCTTTTGGAGAGACGGTCGAGCAGCTGTTCGGGGGAGAGGACGCCGACCCGTGTGGCTGCCAGCTCGAGGGCGAGCGGAAGGTTGTCGAGCCGAGCGCAGAGCTCCTCGATGGTCGGGCCCGGGTCGAATTCAGGATCGGCAGCTCTTGCACGCGCGGCGAAGAGCGCGGTCGCATCGTGCGGCTCGAGGGGCGGGACCGGATACGCCTGCTCGCCGGGAAGCCGCAGCAGTTCCCGGCTCGTCACGAGAAGCTGAAGGTTCGGGCAGGTGGCGAGCAGATCGGCGAGCTCGGATGCTGCCTCGATCAAATGCTCGAAGTTGTCGAGGATGAGCAGAAGTCGGCGGTCGGCAATGCGGTCGGAGACGCCGTCCCGAGCTCCGAGAGCCTGAGCGGCGACCTCGAGCACGAGCTTCGGGTCGCGCAGAGCGGCGAGCGTGGCCCAGAAGACGCCGTCCGGATACTGGTCGGACGCTTCCGCCGCAGCCTGGAGCGCAAGCCTCGTCTTGCCTCCTCCGGCGGGCCCGGTCAACGTGAGTAGACGCAGGCCGCTGCTACCGAGCAGGGTTGTCACTTCGTCGAGCTCCCGCTGGCGCCCCAGGAAGGGCGTCGCGGGAATCGGGAGGTTGGTCTGGTGCAGGGTTTTCAGGGGCGGGAACGCTTCGTCGCCGAGTTGGTAGATCCGCTCCGAGGCGGCGAGGTCCTTGAGACGGTGTTCGCCGAGATCGCGCAGGCTGGTGCCCTCGACCAGCGATGCTGCCGAGGACGAAACCAGGATCTGTCCACCGTGCCCGGCGGCTGCGATTCGGGCTGCCCGGTGGACGTCCGGTCCGACGTAACCCTCGTCCGTCGTGTATGGCGTCCCCGTGTGGATCCCCACACGCACGCGAATCGGTCCTGGAGCAAGCATCTCACGCGCTTCGGCGGCCGCGGCGAGTGCGGCCGGCGCTGTGGAGAACGCGATGAAGAACGAATCGCCCTGCGTATCGACTTCGACACCGTCATGGCGAGCGAACGCCTCACGCAGCGCGCGACGATGCTGGGCCAGCGCGCTTGCGTAGGCATCGGCACCGAGCCGCTGCAAGAGCGTCGTCGAGCCCTCGACGTCGGTGAAGACAAAGGTGACGGTTCCGGTGGGAAGCTCCCGCCCCACCCAGCTATTCAAGCGCGACGCACCGCACGGTGTCGAACCCCTCAGGGAGCTGGCAAATTCCGCTCCTCGCAACAAGCTCTTCAGCTCGCCCGAACGGCGGCGGCGAAGCGAGCGGAGGCCCCTGGAGCCAGGCCAAAGTAGAGCAGCGGGTCGATCGCTTCGACCTCCATCAAGATGGGTGCGTTCGTGGAATCACGAACGAGGTCGACTCGTAGAAACAGCGGCATGCCGAATGTTTCGGATACCTCGGCTAGGACCTGATCGGCGAGCGCATGCTCTGCCGGCGACGCTTCGCCCGCGAAGACGAGGTCGTCCTCGAGCATCGCCTCGGCAACGCCAAGTTCGCGTGGGAAACCCTCTCTTGCCACAGGCGCGACCTCGTCCGGACGCAACACAGCACGCTTCCGTAGCACGTGCGACAACCTGTTCCCGAAAAACACGAATGCCGACTCGCCGACCGTGTCGACACTCGACAGGTACGGCTGGACGAGCGCGACCCCGCCGCCCTCGCGAATGCGGTCGATCAACGCAAAAGCTCCGCTGTGCGTCGCTGGTGAGAATCGGCCGGTGTTCCGCGCACCTGCGGAGACGTTCGGCTTGACGACCACCTCGCCGCGCAGCTCGGGAAGGGGGTCATCGGAACCGACAAACGTCGTCGGGATCGACGGCGAGGAGAGCCTGGACAGATACCGCTTGTCTGCGTTGAACGCGGCAAGCTCGGGGACGTTACGGAGCCGCTCACGCCCGATTGCCCGGCACCACGCAAGAAACCCGTCGACATGGTGTTGGTACGTGAAGACGGAGCGCAAGACCACTCGGTCGTAACGCCCCCAGTCGACGTCAGGGTCATCCCAGGACCGGAAATCCGCGCGAAGCAGCGATGCTGCTTCGTGATCGTCCGGCCAGCCGTCGGGAACGATCGAGCACGTCGCGAACACGACACGCATCTCGCGTGAGCTTACGCACGCTCAGTGCGGTCTAGCGACTCTGCTTCGGCCTGCTGAGTTGGTGTGCCTGCTGTCTGGTTCGGCCCTCCTCGAAGTCGTGGCGACGCGGCTACTTGCCCACCTTCGTGATCGGAGCGTTGAGCACGATGTGCGCGTCCTTGAGGGTCAGCTTCTTGGCCTTCGCGAGCGATTTGATCTGGTCGTCCTTGACGAGCAAGACCGGCTTGGCGCCGGGCTTCCACGTGACGATGAACTCCTCCCAGAGCGGGTTGTAGTCCGCCTCGCCCGGCTCGGAGCCGAATACCGAGAGCTGCCCTTTCGCCGCGGCGCCGCTCACGAAGTACTGGGCCGGCGCGCCCTTTACTCGTCCGATCGCGGCCGAGTAATTGGCCTTCCACGCGGTCGCCTGTGCCTTGTTGGAAACGTCGGTGATCAGGAACGTGTCCTTGTGACCGTCGTAGAAACCCTTGAAGTCGCGTGTCTTGGCCGTCGAGGCCGGGCCGAGGATGAGCCCGGGCGTTGCGGCGTACGTCGCTCCCGCAGCCAGCGCAAGCGCCACCGCCGCGATGAAAACGATCCGTCGAGGCATAGCCTCCTCCTTTGCTGCCCGCCCTCGTGTGTCTGTTCGTGTCTTCTCTACGCGGCAGGCGCGCCCGCGGATTCAGAGGAGCCCGTCAAGTGGCCGCCCGCCGTCGCTTCAGGTACCAGCGGAGAACCTCGATCGAGCCCGTTACCGCAAATGCGATCCCGAGCGCGAGCAGGAGACCCTTCCAGGGCGCCTTCTCGAAGGCGTGTCCGCCCAAGTAGCCGAGCAGCGAGGCGTAGAGGGCCCAGCCGAGCGCGGCAACGGCGTCGAAGACGACGAACCGTGGCCACGGATAGCCGAGCGTCCCGCAGCTCAGCGTGACCACGGTGCGGCCGCCCGGGATGAAGCGAGCGATCAGGATCAGCTCACCGCCGCGCTCGGTCACCTGCCTCTGTGCCCACTCGACGCGCCGGCGAGCCTTTTCACCGTTGAAGAAGCGATCGTTGATCCGGGTGCCGTAGCGCGACCCGACGAGGTAGGCCGTGTTGTCGCCGAGGAAGGCTCCTGCAGCGGCTGCGGCGACGACCAGCGTCAGGTTCAGGTCGCCGGCGGCCGCAAGGACGCCGGCGGTGATCACCGACGTCTCGCTCGGCACGATGGGCACGAGCGCGTCGAAGAACGCCAGCAGGAACAGGATCAGGTACGCCCATCCGGAGGCGTCCGACACGATCTCGGTGAACTGGCCGAACATCCCCGATTACCTTAGGGAGCCGGGTCACTCCATCAGGTGTTCAAGCGCCGGTTCGAGCACATCCCGGCCCCTCAGGCGGCCTTGTTCGCGATTGCGACCGCTTCCAGGCGAGAGTGGGCTCCGACGGCCTTGAGCAAGTGCCTGATGTGGTTGCGGGCAGTCTCGTCGCTGATGTGCAGCTCTGCAGCGATCTCCCTCGTCGAGCGCCCGCGTTCGAGCAGCGCGAGCACCTCGGCCTGGCGCGGTGTCAGATGAAGGTCGGGGTGGGCGTGCGGCTCCTCGACGAGATCGGCGACCTGACCGAAGACGCCTACGACGTGGTCGCCGTGATAAATCGGGACCGAGCTGATCTCGACCGCGATGCGCGATCCGTCCGCGCCGACGACGACGACGCCGGAATCGGTGACCTCCGCGCTCCCGACCACCTTCCGCGCGAACAACTCTCTCGCACGCCGTGAGTCTTCGGGCGCGACCGCAGACGTGAACTGCCGTCCTCTCAGGTCGCCGACGATGTTCTCGGCCGCGCGGTTCAGCCAGCGGATGACGCCGGCAGCGTCGATCAGGTAGCTGGGGACGTTGACGTGCTCGAGCACCTCTTTCAGCGGGAGTGACTCGAGCGGCGAGTGTTCTGACGAGTTCACGGGCGCCTCGACTTGCTTCGTTCGGCCAACGAGGCGCTGAGCTCGGCCGAGACCACGACCACCCTGCCGACGAGGACCAGGGAGAACAGCAGCGCGGCGGCAATGCCTAGAGCGCCGTAGGTATTCGCCTGGTTGTCGACCATGCGCGCCGTCACGTAGACGTTGAAGGCGTTGACGGACAGGAGCCCGACGCCGACCAGGAAGGCCCCGGGGAGGAGGGCGTGCCAGGTCACGTCACCGTGGGGCAATTTCATCGAGACGAACAGCCAGGCCATGCCGACGATTGCAAGATAAGCGGCGAGTACGGCGACCCCGCCAACGCCACTGCTCCGCCTCGCCCAGCCTGCCAGCTCGGCTGAAAGGAGCGTGAGAACCAACGCAAGGCCGAGTACCAGAACACCCTGCCACGTCGTACGGACGCCCCGGCCTGAGCCGTGCCAGGCGATTGCATGAGTGACGGCGACGGCCCGATAGAGCTTGGCGAGCGCGTACGCCAAGGCGGGAAGTGTGAGCAGGAAGATGATCCACGCGGCACGGCTCGAGGCGCTCGACGCGACCTGGGATGCGATCAGCCCGTGCAGGCCGGCATCCTTCGCCGCCTTGCTGGTGCTCTCGTTGGACGCGTCCGCGTAGAGGCCCAGAGCTGAGACGAGCAGGAGCGCCGTCGGAAGCAAGAGCACAAAGAGCCTGTAAGCCAGGGCGCCGGCGAGCAGTCCGCCGCCGATCGAGAAGTCGCGCTCGGCGACGGCCATGCCGAGGTCGACAAACGCGTGCCGGCCCCGAAGCCGCTCGGCTCGCTCGGCAGCGCTGCGTGCGTGCTCAATCCAGCTGCCGAGGCGTGTGCGGAACGAGGCGCGCGCGACCACGATTTCAGGAGGCGAGGTCGATCTCGGCCGGCAGCTGAACGGGCGCCCTGTCGCCTTCGAGCTCGAATCGAACTCTGGCGTCGAAGTAGACGTAAGCGGTCGTGAGCGCGACGAGCGGCATCGTCACGGCGTAGACGACGCCGGCTACCACGTTGACGAGCCAGAACGGCGCATTGGTCACGAGGATCAGGAGCGCGCCGAGCAGCGGGCCGGTCAGGAGCACGATGGCGGCGCCGGCGACGATCAGCGAGGCGACCTTGGGCCATCTGCCCCGCGTGAGCTGTCGACTTCTTCGCAGTCCTGCGATGGCGGAGACGTCCTCGAGCTCGATTACCGGAGCGATGAGCGCCCAGCGGCCCGCCAGCCAGATGGCGATCGGCACCAGGAAGAGCGACGAGGCGAGAACGGAAACGACGAGCACGGCGAAGAGCAGCGCGCCGAACAGCGGCGCAACGCTGTCGGACGCAAGGCGGTATGCACCGAGCGGGCTGACCGGTCGCCCCTGGTCGATCTCGACCAGGGCGCGCGCGGTGGCCGCCTGGACGAGGCCAAGACCGAGCAGCGTCAGCGCTGTTCCGATCGACAGCACCACGAAGGCCGAAATACCACTGCTCCCCCCGCCGGTCTGGACCCCGAGCACGCTCGTCGCGTGGAGAACGAGCGACTGGAGCAGTGCGACGAGCAGGCTGACCGGCACGAACAGGACACCGATGCCCACGAACAGGACGATCCGATCCGCGTACATCCGGCCCGCCGCAGAGAGGATCTGGCCCCAGGCGCGTCGGCGGGCGAGCCGGAGCGGCGCCACGGGTCGCCACGAGGTCCGCGAGAGCAAGTAGAGAACGAGAAGGACGAGCCCGGCGAGGACGAGGGTGAACTCCACCGGGTTGTGCACGAGCTGGACGAGCGACCTCGATCCGTGCGCCACGGCGCCGCAGAAGAAATCGGTAGCCGCAGGGCCGAACACGCTGCCTCCTGGAACCGTGTAACTCCGGTCGCGCCAATCCTCGGCCCAGGTGATCGGGTGCGTCCACTGCGTCTTGAGGTTTGGGCCGGTCGGGCCGTTGAAGAAGGCCGGCTGGAGCTCTCCCCAGCGGCCCTGGAATTCGATCCACGGATACGCGGACTTCGCCTGCGCCGGTGTACTGGGAATCGTCTCGACCACCGGACGGACGTCAACAGTCGGCCCGCGTGTGTCGTCGCAGCCGACGCCTTCCTTCGCTGAGCTCCCCAGCCAGAGCGCCTCGCTGTAGAAGTTCGCGTGCGATCCGTCGGCCGGGTGAACGACGGGATGCGTGCCGTCGACGCGCTCGAGCTTCGGATCGTCCCAGGCCGCTCGTTCGGCCCCTTCGTGTTGGCTGTATCCGATCTCGGCGGGCTGCCGCTCGAGCGCTTGACTCGCCGTGGCGGCGTCGAAGACGAGCTGGATCATCTCCCAGTCGCCCTCGTGAAGGTTGTTCCAGTCGTTGAACACGTAGAAGAACCAGTACTGCAGCGCCAGCCGGTCGGGATGTGCCGAATCGGTGACGACGTGCGCGTACATCACCGGCGAGCGACCCTCGGTCAGCCGGCGCTCCCAGTGCAGGTAGTCGCAGCCGGGCTTGAGCGCGTTCCCCGGAAAGTCAAGGTGGTAGGCATAGAGCCCGCGGCCGAGGTCCTTCGCGGTCGGCGCGATCTTTACTAGGTCGGGCCCCCAGGGGCCGCGAAGCGCAACCGTCGGCTCGCCGAACAACACGTCGACGTTGATGGGTACGTACGGCAGTCCCTCGCCACAGCTCCCGGAATGCTCGACGAGCCGCACGACGGGTGCGTAACGCTCTGCAAGCGCCTGCTCCTGGGAAACGTCCGCGCGCGCGAGGCCTGAGGCGGCGAGGATGGCGATCGCGGCGGCGACCAGAACGGCGGGCCGTCTCATTCAGTACGCGAGCGTACGCTGATTCACGAAGCGGGGCTACGATCG
>DATFXA010000276.1:0-2428 GCA_035258645.1 Gaiellaceae bacterium | reverse complement strand
GGCGAACGTGCCGACGCCGCCGGAGGCGCCGTTGACGAGCACGCTCTGTCCCGGCTGAAGCCGGCCATGGTCGCGAAGTGCCTGGAGAGCAGTCAGCCCGGCGGTCGGAACCGCCGCCGCCTCCTCGAAGGAGACGTTCGTGGGCTTGAGCGCGACCGCCTTTCTGACGAGGGCGTACTCCGCGAAGGATCCGCCCGCAATTCCAAAGACCTCGTTTCCCGCTTCGAGATCGGTGACGTCTTCGCCGACGGCTTCCACCGTCCCGGCGAAGTCGCCGCCGACCGGCAACGACTTCGGGCCGCGCAGCCCCGTCATCGGACGCGCGATCCACGGCCTGCCCGTGATGTCGTACCAGTCAAAACGGTTTACCGAAGCCGCGTCGACCCGAACCACCAGGCCGTCGGCCGTCGGTTCCGGTTTGGCGGCGTCCGCGTCGAGCAGAAGGACATCCGGCATCCCGTACTTGGTTCGGGTGATTGCTTTCACTTACGGCGTAAGCTATTACATACGGCGTAAGCTTTGTCAATGACGACGAAGACGAAAGCCCGCCGACCGCTCAGCCGCGAGCGGATTCTCCGGGCAGCGCTCGAGCTCGTCGACGCAAATGGGATCGAGTCGCTGTCGATGCGCAAGCTCGGGCAGAAGCTCGGCTACGAGGCAATGTCCCTCTACAACCACGTCGCCGGCAAGGACGATCTCCTCGACGGCGTTCTCGACATCGTCCTCGCCGAGACCACGCCGCCGTCGCCGTCCGGGGAGTGGGACGCGGCGATCCGCGAGAGCGCGATCTCCGTGCACGACGCCCTCACGCGCCATCCATGGGCATGCCCGCTCCTGATGCAGCCCGGTCGCATCCGCCCCGGGCGTCTTCGCTACATGGACCAGCTCCTTGGTCGTCTGCGCGAAGCCGGCTTCTCGGCCGAGACGACCTACACGGCCTACCACGTCCTCGACGGGCACATCTTCGGCTTCGCGCTCTGGGAGTCGAGCCACACGTACACCGCCGAGGACATCTCGAACCTTGCTGCGCGGTTCGCGGACCTAATCACGCTGGACACGTATCCCTATCTTCATGAACACGCCGAGCAGCACCTGGCTGACGGCCCTCACCGGGAGGTCAGCGCGTTCGAGCTCGGGCTCGATCTGATCATCGACGGGCTGAAGAAGATGCGCGTCACGAAGAAAGCTCGGCCAGGCGCTCCGCGATGACCTCGGCGTGCGGAACTCCTGCTTCGCCGCCTTCCGTGAGTAACGCGCGGGTACCGGCGGCCAACGCCACTCTCAGCGCGTCGGGCTCCAGCGAGCGGACGTGTGCGCCGTCGAGTCGCGCCAGCGTCTCGGCCGGCAGCTCGTCGTAGCCGCGAGCCTGCACCGCCGGGAGGCCACGCGTGAGGCACGCGAGCGATAGGGCATGATCGCGTACGGCGCCGATGTAGTGCTCCGCCTGCCAGACGCGGCGGCGCTCGACGCAGGCACGCGCGTGGAGCGCGTAGATCACGCCCCAGCCGAGGAGGTCCTTCGCGACGGCGGGCGTGGGAACGGAGATCGTCCGCAGGCGGGCCGGCGCACCGGTGTCGCCGGGAGCCGCCAAGCCGAAGAGGAGTTGGAACCTCGGGCCTGCCGGACGAAATTCGGCCGCCGGGCTCATCGACAAATCGAACTGCAGCGCATTCGGCAAGAGGAAGACGCGGTAGACCGTCGGCCCCGCCTCGAGCTCGGCAAGACGCACCGCATCGAGGTCCTCGGTGAGTCGGAATGTCCAGTCATCCAGAACTTCCGCTACGAGCACACCGCCCGCGATAGCGAAAGTCAGGTCCAGATCGGAGAACCGATCGCCGCTGCCCACCGCCAGCGAGCCGATGGCGGCTCCGGCGACGACACGCTCGTCGTCCCGAGCGAGGTCGAGCATCGTTGCTCGCAGCCCGTCACGCTGCTCGACGGTGAACATGGCGCGGCGATCCTAGCTCGGCCCGACGTTTGCTCCGTACGCCGCTGCTCGCGCTTAGAGTCGAGGTCCGTGCCCACGCTCTATCTCCTCCGGCACGCCAAGTCCAGCTGGGACGACCCGTCGCTGCCGGACCGTGAACGCCCCCTGGCGCCACGTGGTCGCCGGGACGCGAAGCGCATCGCCAAGCACCTTGTGCGACTAGGGCTCGAGCCCGAGCTCGTCGCCTGCTCCTCCGCTGTGCGCACCCGCGAGACGCTCGAGCTGGTTCGCCCCGCGCTGGGCGCCTCGACGATCGAGCTGGAAGACGACCTGTATGCCGCCTCGGCCGACGATTTGCTGGCCCGTATTCACCTCGTCCCGGACACTGTCGCGTCGGTGATGCTGATCGGCCACAACCCGGGCCTGCAGACCCTCGCCCTCGCGCTCGCTTCGTCAGGCGATGAGCTGCAACGCCTCGGGACGAAGTTTCCAACTGCCGCC
>DATFXA010000275.1:0-9055 GCA_035258645.1 Gaiellaceae bacterium | reverse complement strand
CCCGAAAAGACGGTGCCCGTCGGGTCTCCGGGAACGCCCTGAGCGTTCAGGCCGCCGATCTTCACGAGCACGCCCGCCCCGGTGTAGATGGACGTCTGGTCGGTGCCGTTGTCGCTGAGCCACCAGGGACTCGTCGCGCTGCGTGTGAGACCCCAGGCGTTGTGCACGTTCGGGTCTGTGGTCGGCGCCAGGCTCGGGTTGTCGGAGACGAGCGGCGTCACCAGGTAACTGTTGCCGGGCGGACCTGCCTGCGTCGGCACGGCTGCAACGAGACCGGCGACGATGACGGCGGCCAGAAGAGCCGCCCGAATCGAGAATCGATGCATTGAATCCCCCTCCTTTGGACGCACTACCCGACCGCAATACGAGCGTCGGTCGAAAGCGGATTTTCCCGGGTTCGCGCTAGGCGGCGAGGGCCGCGAACACGTCGTCACACGTCTGCTCGCAATACCGGCAGACTTCCGCGCAGATACGGCAGTGCTCGTGCTCTTCCGCGTGCCGCTCGCATTCCTCTGCGCAGACGCGACAAACCTCCGCACAGGCTCGAACCACCGCGCGGGCGACACCCGAGTCGAACTCAGTCTGCCTGCTGAGGACCTGGCCCGTCGCGACGCAGACGTCGCTGCAGTCCAGGCATAAGCGGATGCACCGGATCATCGTCTCGACATCGTCCTCGGCGAGATCGGCGTCCGCACAGGCGGTGCACGACTGTGCGCAGTCGAAGCAAGCGTCGATGCACACCACGAGCAGGTCGGCCTCGATCGCGGGTCCTGTCGGGTGCGTCTCCAGGATCTCCCTGGCGTGAGTCACCAGGACAGTTTGGCGAAATAAAGTCTGTCGCGACGTGGACCTCGTTTGCGCAGCCTGCGGAGTCGAGAATGCGAGCGGCGCTCGTTTCTGCAGCGTGTGCGGCGCCGCGCTGCAACGGGCCTGCCCGGCGTGCGGATTCGAGCAGCCGGCCACGGCGACCTTCTGCTCGAACTGCGGCGTCGCCCTCAAGGACGATGCGCGCCGCGCCGGGGAGGCGAGCGACGACCGCCAGGAACGCCGGGTCGTCACGGTCCTTTTCGCCGACCTCGCCGGCTCGACGGCGCTTGGCGAGCGGCTCGATCCGGAGGACGTTCGGGAGCTCCAGGGAGAGCTCTTCGAGCTGATCAACGCCGAGGTCGAGCGGTTCGGCGGCACTACTGAGAAGTTCGCAGGCGACGCCGTGCTCGCGGTGTTCGGAATCCCGCAGGCGCACGAGGACGACCCCGAGCGCGCCGTTCGCGCCGCCCTTGCCGCGCACGAGAGCTTCGCGTCGTACACCGAGCGCGTCCAGCGGCAGCACGGGACCGACGTCGGGCTGCGGATTGGCGTCAACACCGGTGAGGTCGTCGCGGGTCGCGAGGCGGCAGCGCGGGGCGAGCTGATGGTGAGCGGTGACGCCGTCAACGTCGCCGCGCGCCTGCAGCAACATGCCGAGCCCGGCGCGGTGCTCGTGGGCCGGCGAACCCACGCGGCGACGAGCCGGACGATCACGTACCGACGGCATCAGCCGTTGGAGGCCAAGGGGAAGAGTGCGCCGGTCGCTGCCTGGGTGGCGGTCGCCGCCGCCGGCGAGCAGCAACCGGCGCCGCGAGGCGTCGCTGGGCTCAGCGCGCCGCTCATAGGCCGCAACGAGGAGCTCGGAGTCCTGCGCGCCGTCGCGTCACGCGTGGAGAACGAGGGGGCGCCGCAGCTCGTCACGCTCTACGGTCCCGCCGGCGTCGGCAAGTCGCGGCTGCTCGCCGAGCTGGTCGAGCGGCTCCCTGCTCGTCTCGTCCAGGGCCGCTGCCTTCCTTACGGCGAGGGGATCACGTTCTGGCCGCTGGCGGAGGCCGCGAAGGCTCACGCCGGCATCCTCGACACTGACACCGCCGAGGTGGCCCAGGCGAAGCTCCGAGACGCGATCGAGTCGGTCGTTGCGGACGATCAGGTAGAGCGGGTGCTCGAGGCGGCCGCCTGGACGATCGGCCTCACGTTGCCCGGCGTCTCCACCGCGAGCGATCCGCGTGAGGTCGTCAGGCGGCTGCAGGACGGCTGGACGCGATACGTCGCGGCTCTCGGTCGCGAGCACCTGACGATCCTTGCGGTCGAAGACGTCCACTGGGCCTCCGGCGCCCTGCTCGACCTGCTCGAGCAGCTTGCCGAGAACCTCGCGGAGACGAAGGTGCTGCTTATCTGCACCGCCCGGATCGAGCTGCTCGAGATGCGCCCGACCTGGGGCGCGGGCAAGCAGAACGCGACGTCGCTCTCGCTTGCGCCGCTGTCGCCCACAAACGCCGCGCACCTGATGTCCTCCCTGCTCGGCGAGGTGCAGGTCCCGCACGAGGTGCGGGAGCGCGTGCTCACGAGCGCCGAGGGGAACCCCTTCTACCTCGAGGAGATGCTGAACATGCTGATCGAGGAAGGGGCGCTCGAACGGAAGAACGGCGGCTGGGTCTCGACCGAGCGACTCGCCGGCGTCTCTATCCCGGACTCGGTCCACGGCGTGATCGCGGCGCGCATCGACCGGCTCGACGCCGCCTCGCGGGACGCGCTGCGCCGGTGCAGCGTGATCGGGCGCAGCTTCTGGCCGGCAGCCGTCGAGGTCGACGAGACGGTGATCGACGGGCTCGTTCGGAGCGGCCTCGTCTCCGACAGCGTCGACTCGACGATGGCAGGCATGCGCGAGTTCGCCTTCAAGCACGCCCTGACGCGGGACGTCGTCTACGGGACGCTGCCCCGACCCGAGCGGCGCGAGCTCCACCGACGCGTGGGAGAGTGGATCCAGGAGGTGGCGCCCGACCGGAGCGCCGAGACGGTCGAGCTGGCGGCATACCACTACGGGCAGGCCGTGGCCTACGGGGAGGAAGACCCGGCCGTCTCCGAACGGGCGTACGAGCTGCTGCTCGCGGCAAACGAGGCGGCGTACGGACGAGGAGCTTTCGACGCAGCACGGAGCCAGCTCGAACGAGCGCTCGAGCTTCCCGTCGACGAGAGACGGCGGGCCGTGGCCGAGCTCGGGCTCGCCCACCTCGACATGGTCGCTGGGCTGAACGAGAGCTCCCTGGAACGCCTCGACACCGTCGACGGCCTGCTGGGCCCCGACGACGCCGAGCTGCGCTCGGATGCGCTTGGTCTACGCTCGCGGGTCTGCTGGCTCTCCGGCCGCTGGGACGAGGCTCTCTCCTCCGCGAACGCCGCCGTCGCCGCCCTGGCCGGCCTGCCGGAGTCACGGCAGCTCGCTCGTGCGCTGGCGCGGCAGTCCCAGATCGAGATGCTGAAGCAACGATCGGAGTCGGTTGAGCATGCGCAGGAGGCGATCGAGGTAGCTCGGCGGGTCGGGGACTCGTTCGCCGAGCTGAACGCGATGATCAACCTCTTCACGCAGGAGGCGACCGAAGGCGACGCGCCCGACCTGGCAGAGATCGGCTCGATCGTCGAGTCGGCGGCCGAAGCGGGCGAGTACGAGGAGGGATACCGGGCGATCATCAACCTGCTGTGGTCCGCGAGCGGCTACTCGCCGGTCGGCCGCATCGAGCTCTCCCTCGAGGAGGGTCGCCGCGTGCTGGCCGACGTGCCGGCACCGGGCTCGATCGGCGCCTATCTCGAGGTGTCGGTCGCAATGTGCCTGTTGGTCCCCTCAGGAAGGTGGGCGGAGGCAGACGGAATGCTCTCGGAGATCCGGGGGCGCGAGGGCGCGATCTCGACGAAGCTCGCCTGGCTTGCTGTCGTCGGCACGCTCGCGTTTCGCCGCGGCGACGAGAGGGGGAGCAAGCAACTCGATGAATTGCGGCCACTGGCCCTCGCGAGCGGCGAGCTACAGCGGATCATCCCGATGGCGGCCGGGTTGATGCCATGGCTGGCCCGCACCGGCCGGCTCGAGGAGCTCCGGTCCTTCACGGAGGAGCTCCTGATCCTCGTCGATCGGCAGTGGCCCGCGGTGCTCGACTCGGTTCCGATCGTCAGGGCTCTTGCCGACGCCGGCGAGACCGAGCTGCTGGCCCAGACGGCCGAGTCGATGCGAGAGGCCCATCACGTTGCGGCGCACACGGAGACGGCGCTTCTGACGGCGGAAGGCTTGCTCGCCGTTCAGCACGGAAACCCCGGCGAGGGGGCGGAGAAGCTCGAGGCGGCAGCGGGCCGAAAGCGACAACTCGGTCGAACCTACGAGGCCGCCTGTCTCGAGCTGGATCTCGCCCGTGCGCTCGAGGCCGCGGGACAGACGTCGGCCGCGGGCGAGGCGGACACACGGGCCTCGGCCGTGCTCGAGCGTCTCGGCTGCGTCAATCCGTTCTGACGACCGCTTGTCTTTTAGTCCTTCTTCTCGCGGACGACCGTGACCGGACACGGCGCGTGCTGGACGACCTGATGGCTGACCGAGCCGAGCAGCAGGCTGTTGAACCCGCCGAGGCCCCGGTTGCCGACCACGATCAGGTCGGCCTCTTTGGCCTCCTGCAGCAAGACGTCGGCTGCCTGGCCCTCGGCGATCCTGCCGTCGGTCTCGACTCCGGGCTCGAGCTTCCTTGCCTCGGCGATCGCGTCCTGCACGACCTGCTTGGCGCCGTCTCCGAAGCCGTCGATCGTCTCCTGGTCGAGTGCCGGCGCGAGGCCGCCGGCATAGACCTGCGGTGGGATCTCCCAGGCGGAGACGATCCGCAGCTTTCCCTTCCGCAGCGCCGCCTCGTGGGCGGCGAACTTCACCGCCTCGCCGCCGCCGCTCGAGCCGTCGACGCCGACGACGATCGTCTCCATCAGGCTTCTAGGCCGGTGCGCCGGCGTCGACCCAGCGCTGGAAGAGATCGACCTGCTCCGCAGGCCAGGCGCCGTCGCACGGCATGGACCCGTCCTTGAGCTTGGCGAGGATCGCGTCGTCGTTCGCGGACACGTCGTCGTACGACCAGAGGTCGAACGCCCATTTCATCGACTCTCGGTCGTGCTCACGAAACAGCGGCTTGATGTCCTGGTCGAAGCCGATCGTCTGGTCGTTGGTCGCCATAGTTGTGGATCGTAGGCGAATCCGATGCTAAGAGTCATCTCATGAGAGGCGGCATCGACCTCGGTGGCACGAAGATCCAGGCCGTCGTCGCCGACGAGCGCGACTCGGTCGCGGGAGAGGCGCGTCGGTCGACCCCGCAGAGCGGCGGCCCCTCGGAGGTCGCGGCCGCGATGGCAGAGACATTGGAGGGAGCCGCGAACGCGGCCGGAGTCGAGGTCGGCGAGCTGACGGGGGTCGGGGTCGGATCCCCGGGCATCGTCGACGAGGCAAACGGAACGGTCGCGAACGCACGCAACCTTCCGGGCTGGATCGACCCGTTTCCGCTCGCCGAGACGCTTGCGAGCCGCTTCGGGGTCCCGGTCCGGATCGGGAACGACGTCGGCACCGCCGTCGAGGGGGAAGCAGTGTTGGGCGCCGGCCGGCCCTTGCGGACGTTTCTCGGCCTCTGGTGGGGAACTGGCGTCGGTGGCGCGATCATGGTCGAGAAACACCGCTGGCTGGGGCGTGGCGCCGCCGGGGAGCTCGGCCACATGGTGATCAAGCTCGGCGGTGCAAAGTGCGCTTGCGGCCGGCGAGGCTGCGTCGAGGCTTACGCCGGCAGGGCATCCATGGAACGTAAGGCGCGGCGCGACCACAAGCGCGGCGCGAAGACCAGGCTGTTCGCGCTGATGGAGGAGCACCGGCACGACCACCTGACCAGCTCGGTCTGGCAGCACGCGTTGAACGAGCACGACTCATACGCCGAGAAGATGATCGAGCGCGCGATTCGCGCGCTCGGGGCCGGCGCGGCCTCGGCCGTGAACCTGATCGATGTCGAGGCCGTCGTGATCGGCGGTGGCCTCGGAACCAGGCTAGGCGAAACGGCCGTCACGCGCATCGGCGAGGCGATGAAGCCCCATCTGTTCTTCGACGACCGGCCGCCGGAGGTCCGGCTCACCGAGCTCGGCGATCTCGGCGGCGCGATCTGCGCGGCCCGGCTTGCGCCGGCCCAGCCGCCGAGCGCCGGCTAGGCGTCGGGTGCCGCGAGGCTGGCGGAGATCTCGTCGATCGCGGTCTGCTCAGCCGGGCTGACCTGCTGGCCTCCTTCCCGGTGGGCATTTGCCACGCGCTCGGACAGGTCGAGCACGAAGCGCCGATAACCGTCGAGCTCTTCGGGCGTCGCCTTCTGCTGCAACAGGGAAGCGGCGTCACGAAGGTGCTGCAGGCCCGCCTCCTTGAGCTCCTCGTACGAGTGGTAGCGCGTGTGCTCGCGCTCCGGCTTCGCCGCGACGATCTCGTCGAGCAGCTCGCTGTCGCCGTGCTCCTTCCGCGCCTCGGCGTACGCCTTCCCGATCGCGAAAGCCTCGCGGAATGTCCCTCCGCGCTGTGCGCTGATCACGATCAGGCCGGCGCTGGGCGGCCCTTCCAGGATTTGCTTCCACTCGTCCTCGGTGAAGTCGGCCTTGCCCGTCATGGATGTCTCCTTTCAATCGCCCTGCACGGGTCCGATCCCGCGCGAGCTTAGCCGCGTTCGGCTAACCAGAGGCTGCGCCCGCGTGAGACGATCTCTCCGATGGCTACCCAGACCCTCGCTCAACGAGCCCAGGTCGGCCGTGCTGCCCGCAAGCAGGTGCCGAGGGCGAGCCAGTCGGAGCTGCAGATTGCGGCCGACCGCGACCCGATTGGGCTGCTCGAGGAGCAGGCTCGGTCACGTGTTCCCGAGCTCGTTCCGATCCGCTACGGGCGCATGCTCGTCTCGCCGTTCGCGTTCCTGCGCGGCGCTGCAATCGTCATGGCGCACGACCTTGTCGACACGCCTGTGGCGGGCCTGTCCGCGCAGCTCTGCGGGGACGCTCACCTTGCCAATTTCGGCGGCTTCGCCTCGCCGGAACGCGACCTCGTCTTCGACCTCAATGACTTCGACGAGACCCTTCCGGGTCCGTTCGAGTGGGACGTCAAGCGCCTGGCCACCAGCTTCGAAGTGGCGGGACGGGAGCGAGGCTTCGCCGACGGCGAACGGAGCGGGCCGGTGCTCGCGGTCACCCGAACGTACCGCCAAGCGATGCACCGGTTTGCGGCGGTCGGCGACCTAGACGTGTGGTACTCGCGCCTCGACGCTGGCTTGATTACCGCGCGGTTGAGCGAGTACCACGACCGGAAGGCCCAAAAGACATTTCAGAAGAGGGCTGCCAAGGCTCAGACGCGCGACCGCATGCGTGCGCTCGCCAAGCTCACGGAACGGGTCGACGGCAAGCCGCGGCTCATCTCGGATCCGCCGCTCATCGTGCCGCTGAGAGAGCTCGTCGAGGACGAAGCAGTGCGAGCCGAGCTGCAGGGGAAGCTACGGCATACGTTCGGCCGCTACCTGGAGACGATTCCACGCGATCTCAGGACGCTGCTGGAAGGCTTCGAGTACGCCGACCTCGCACGGAAGGTGGTCGGGGTCGGCAGCGTTGGCACGCGTTGCTGGGTGCTGCTGTTGTTCGGGCGAGACGAGCAAGATCCGCTCTTCCTGCAGATCAAGGAGGCCGACACCTCGGTGCTCGAGCCGCTCGTCGGCCGCAGCCGCTTCGGCAACCACGGTCGCCGCGTTGTCGAGGGCCAGCGTCTGATGCAGGCAGCGAGCGACATCTTTCTGGGCTGGGTTCGCACCGACATAACGCTCGACGGCGAGGTGCGTGACTTCTACTTCCGTCAGCTCTGGGACTGGAAAGCGTCGGCAGACCTCGACACCATCCGGCCGGAAGGCCTGGCCGGGTATGCAGAGGCCTGTGGCTGGACGCTCGCGCGTGCCCACGCGCGCTCGGGCGACCGGTTTGCGATCTCGGCGTATCTCGGGAAGGGCGACAGCTTCGACCGCGCGATCGCCGCCTTCGCGACCGCGTACGCCGACCTCAACGAGCGAGATCACGACGCCTTGGCCCAGGCGGTAAAGGCCGGACGGATCAAGGCGACCGAGGGCGTCTAGGGGGCGTTGCGGGTCTCGCGCCAGAGGGAGCCGGCAAGGAGCAGCACGATCGCCACCGGGAGCAGCCACCAGGCGTTGACTCCGTTGTGGGTGAGGAGGTAGGTCAAGCCCAGCGCGACCGCTAGGCCGAGAGCGACCCGCCAGTCGTCGCCGACGACGAAGTTCCACCAGAAGAGCGCAAACGAGCGGATGTACTTCACGCGGGCGCCTCCGCGGGGGCGAGGGTATGGCGCCGCCGGCGCCGCAGGAGGCGGACGAACAGAAGCGAGAACGCGCCCAGGAAGGCAAGGACGGCTAGCAGGGAGAGTTCGTCTCCGGGCCAGTCGACACCCGCTCCCTCGGCGCCCCAAAAGCAGCCGAAGCTCGTCAGCAACAGGCCGACCGCGTACTTGATCGTGTTCTCCGGGACCCGCTCGAGCGGGCCTCGCGCGAGCACGCCTGCCGCGACGACGACGACGAGGGCTGCGGCGGCGCCCGCGGCGGCGAGGCCGTACGACTTCTGCGCGCTCCCGAAAGTGATCACGATGAAGACGACCTCCAGGCCCTCGAGCAGGACGCCCTTGAAGGAGACGGTGAACGCGTACCAGTCGAGACCGGCCTTCTGTTCGTGCCCCGCCGCCGCTGCCTGCTCGCGCTCGCGGCGGAAGGCTGCGTCCTCATCGTGCAGCGGCATGTATCCGCTCGAGCGCAGGATCGCCTTCCGCAGCCACTGCAACCCGAAGGCGAGCAGGAGGGCGCCGACGACGAACCGCAACGTGCCGATCGGGATCACGCGCAGCGCAGGCCCGAGCGCAGCCACGATCGCGGCGAGCACGACCGTCGCTACGCCGACGCCGATCAGGGTCGAGCGCCAGCCGCGGACGATGCCGACGCCGAGCACGATCGTCAGCGCCTCGACCATTTCCACGCCGCAGGCGAGGAAGGAGCCCAGGACGACGAGGGCCGTGTTGGTGTTCACGGCGCCATCGTGACGGATTTCGGCACGGGCGCGCATCGGCAAGAACGCGCAGCGGTCGCGCACAAGCGCGAAGCGCGGAACGCGGGCCGGGCGGCGGTTCATGATCGCCGCGATGCGTACGCCGGAGAGTGGCCTGTTCGCGCTCGGC
>DATFXA010000274.1:0-3053 GCA_035258645.1 Gaiellaceae bacterium | reverse complement strand
CGACAGACGGGCCCGGGTGCGCCTCGGGAACGGGACCACGCTCTGGGCCGACGAGAGCTTCCCGTACCTGATGGTCTTCACGGGCGATGGTCTGCCGGATGTCGACCGGCGCAGCATCGCCGTCGAGCCGATGACCTGTGCCCCGAATGCATTCCGCACGGGCGAGGGCCTGGTCCGCCTCGAGCCCGGTGAGACGCACGTAGGGCTCTGGGGGATCTCGCCGGCCACCAGGTGAGCAATCCGGTCGGATGAACACAGATTCGCCCCGATCGGACGATGTGCGGGGGAGCCCGGCCGGGTCAACTTCCGGACGCGATGGTCCTGTTGATCGCGGTTGTCATTGCCCTGTTCGTTCCCTGGCCGGCGAACCTGGTCGTGGTCATTCTGGGGGTCATCGGCGAGGTTGGTGAGGTGATCTGGGGCCGGCGCCTTGCCCGCCGCTGGCGGCCGAAGACCGGCGCCGAGGCAATGGTCGGCCGGCCTGCCGAGGTCGTTTCGCGACTTCATCCGAGCGGCCAGGTGCACATCAACGGCGAGCTCTGGGAGGCGAGGTCGAACGCCGACGCAGACGTTGGCGAGACGGTCATCGTGCGGGCGGTCGACGGCCTGACACTCGTGGTCGAGCGGTCCTCGGCCCAGGGTTCATCCCATTTGGACGATGTCGAGGACGACCGGTTTGGTTTGGCTAATGACAGTCACAAGCGAAAGGAGACGCATGGCCACTAGCAGCTATGACGTCGGACGCATGGACACGGCGGAGTACGACGTCACCGGCGGTGGTTGGATCACGTTCGCGGCGATCATGCTCGGCCTCGTGGGGACGTTCAACGTTCTCGAAGGCATCCTGGCGATCGCGAACTCCAGGGTCTACACGGCGCATCAAACCTTCGTGTTCAGCAACCTCCACACCTGGGGGTGGATCGTCCTGATCCTCGGCGTCTTCCAGCTGATCGCGGCTTTCAGCCTCTTCGGGGGCAGTGAGATCGCGCGCTGGTTCGGCGTCGCCGTCGCAGGTGTCAACGCGATCGGGCAGCTGTACTACGTCCCGGCATACCCGATCTGGTCGCTGATGCTGTTCGCCGTCGACATCCTGATCATCTACGGGCTCGTCGCTTACGCAGGACACAAGCTGCGCGACGCCTGACGCGTGCGGGCAGCACGAGCCTGTTGAACTGACGGCGCCGCTCCGGGTCGGCGCCGTCGGTTCCTATCCCTGAGCTTTACCAGGGCATTACTTCCGCGCCCTGGATGACCCAATCCGGTCAGGCGAGAGTATCCGCCGACACGCGATTGTGATTCCCGTGAAGCCCAGCACGTACGGACGGGGTCACACCCTCGCGGCCGGCTCGCCGGCCCGAGTCGGCGGATACGTCGGCGACGGGTCGTCCTCTCCCACCAAACCTGTCGCCGACCTCCGTCGGTTTCGAGTCAAGCACGGCCTCAAGGCGGTCGAGGACGCGCTGATCCTGCTCGACTCGGAGCGCACTGTCGGAGTCCAGCTGTCGACGCTCGAGCGGCTGCGGGACGACCTCGCAGTCCTCCTTCGTGCGCTCGAGGCGGAGCGCTGAGATGACGGAGACTGCAGATCTCGTCCACTTCGAGATCGCCGATCTCGCGGCGGCCGTGCGACTGACCCGTCGGCTCGCAACGAGCTGGACGGTCTCGCTGAACGAGCGCCGGGACGTCAACCTCGTGACCGCACAACTCCGCAAGCGCTCAGGGGATCTCGCCGTGCTGCTTCGTGACGTAGAGGCCTGGGTCGAAGAGGAACGGCTGTACGCGATTCGCTACGAGCTCGACGGCCGCGAATATGTCATCCAGGCAGGGGAGCCCGACTGGCGGAGCTGCCCACGCGCCAGCTGGGCCGCGACCTAGTAGCCCTTTCGACGAATCGCCCAGAAGGGACGATGGCGCCGGTCCCCCGGACGCGGCAGACTTCGATCCGTGTCACGCCTGGATGCGATCGGCGGTGACATTCCGGACGCTCTCGAGCGCGTGAATGTCCCGAGCTACGTGGTCGACGAGCACCAGATCATCCGCTGGGTCAACCCCGCAGCCAAGCGGCTGGTCGGAGACGTCCGCGGCCGTCAGGTGACCTCCGTCGTTGCGCCCGAGGAGACCCGCCGCGCCCGGGAGGCCTTCGCGAAGCACATGGTCGGCAACGAAGACGTCGACGGGCCGGTCGTCTTGATCGACGACGCCGGCGAACGCGTCACCGTCGAAGTCAGCTCCGTCTGCCTCTACGA
This sequence comes from Gaiellaceae bacterium, assembly GCA_035258645.1. Lineage (GTDB taxonomy): Bacteria > Actinomycetota > Thermoleophilia > Gaiellales > Gaiellaceae > 13-2-20CM-68-14. The sequence goes on along the minus strand of DATFXA010000274.1, from coordinate 807 downwards.
AGGCCATCGGGTGATCGGTGTCTTCGGCCAGCTCTCGGACATCGAGCTGGAATCCGAACCGGTCCCTCATCCGCATCTGACGCCCCGACAATCGGAGGTCTTGCGCCTGCTGGAGCACGGCCGGTCGACGGAGCAGATCGCGACCGAGCTCCACCTGAGCCTCGAGACGGTTCGGAATCATGTCCGCGGAATCCTCCGCGCGCTCGGCGTCCACTCCCGTCTCGAGGCGGTCGCGGTGGCACGGCAGGAGCATCTCGTCCCGAATTGACCTCCGAGCTCGTCCGAGCCGCCGGAGGGGTGATCGTGAGGTTGGGCGAAGACGGCCACGCCGAGTTCCTTGTCGTCCATCGGCCTCGCTACGACGATTGGACGCTGCCGAAGGGGAAGTGCCACCGCGGGGAGGGGGACGAGGCTTGTGCCCTACGCGAGGTCGAGGAAGAGACCGGCCTAGCCTGCGAGCTTGGAGAGGAGGTTGCTGTCGTCAGCTACGAAGACGCAGTAGGCCGTCCGAAGCGCGTGCGCTACTTCGCGATGACGCCGCGCCCGGGCGCCGTGGCGGCTGCCCAGAACGAGGTCGACGCGGTCCGCTGGCTCACCCGCGACGCTCTCCACGTGCTGTCGTACGGGCGAGACGTCGAGATCGCGAAACGTGCGCTGATGGAGGGCTAGGAGGCCGTCGCTCCGGCCAGCTCGCCTGCGAAGAACTCCAGCGCGGTTCGCGTCTTCAGTTGCTGATCGGTGTCCAGGTCGACCCCGCGCGAGGTGAGAAATGCTCTCGCCTCGGCCGCAACCTGGAATGCCTCTGAC
>DATFXA010000273.1:0-4088 GCA_035258645.1 Gaiellaceae bacterium | reverse complement strand
AGTGAGAAATGCGCGGCGGTCGCCGGGTTCTATGCTGCTCACCCGCGGCTGCGACCGGCGTAGGAGGCGGATGCGTCAGGTCGGGCCACACGCGGAAGGCGGGAGACCCGCGGTCCTGTTCCCTGGTCTCCCGCCTCCCATGCCGCCCGAGGGTCCGAGGGCGGTCTCGTTTTCCCCAGGGACGGCTGTTCTCGCTGACCGGAGACTTGAAGAGTGACCGGCCGTGCCCACACCCCCGCCCCTGCCCTTAGGTGCTGGACAACGCCGACACCGCGGGGGTGCGGAGGTCGAGTGTGGCGGTCACCGCTAAAGGCCCGGTAAAACTTGATGACGGCCCAGGAGGCTCGGTCGATGCAATTCGAGGTACTCGGGGAGCTCATGGTGCTCCGAGCGGGGACGCCGGTCGAGTTCACCGGACCAATGGTGACGCGGCTGCTGGCTGCCCTCTTGGTCGACGCCCCAGGTGGCGTCGAGCGGAACGTGCTCATCGAACGGCTTTGGGGACATCGTCCGCCTGCTACGGCGAGGACTGCGCTTCAGGTCCATATCGGCCACCTGCGGCGCGCGCTGGAACCCGATCACCGAGGTGGGCCCTGGTCGGTCCTTCGGACCACGGCGAACGGGTATGCGCTCAAAATCGATCGGGCCTGGATCGACGCCGACCATTTCGAGTCGTTGCTGCGCAGAGCTGAAGAGCGCGCGGAAGTCGACCCGCGGGGTGCGCTGGGCGACGTCGAGTCTGCTCGTGCCCTGTGGCGAGGCCGCCCCTGGGGGGCGATTGCCGACGAGGCCTGGCTGCGTGGTGATGTGGCTCGGATCGAGGAGCTGGGGCGACGAGCGGACGAAGTCTGGGCGGACGTCCAGCTCGCGCTCGGTCGTCACGGGCTGATCGTTGACGACCTCGCTCGAGCGGTCGAAGCGGAGCCATTGCGTGAGCACCGCTGGGAGCAACTCATGCTCGCGTTATACCGGTGCGGACGGCAGGCCGAGGCGCTGCGCGCGTTCCAGGACGCCCGCCGCACCTTGACCGAGGAGTTGGGCATCGAGCCGTCGCCCGCGCTGCGTGCGCTCGACCAGGCGGTGCTGGTGCAGGACCCGAGCCTCGATACGCCGTCGCGGTCGCCACGGGAGCATCCTCGCCACAACCTGCCCGCGGCTTTGACGAGACTTATCGGCCGCGAGGACGACCTGCGGGTAACGCGGAAGCTGGTGGAGGCGTTCCGCCTCGTAACGCTGACGGGGGTCGGTGGCGTGGGAAAGACGCGCCTGGCAGTCCAGTCCGCGACCGATCTCCTACCGCGGTTCGCCGACGGCGTCTGGTTCGTCGAGCTCGCTTCGATTAGCGATCCCGGCCTTGTGCCGGGAAGGGTCGCCGCCACGCTCGGGCTCCGCGAACGGGGCGGTCAGTCCGTATCAGACATGATCGCTGACTACCTTGCCGATCGGTCTCTTCTGCTTGTCGTCGACAACTGCGAACACGTCATCGACGCGGGAGCGCGGCTCGTGGAGACACTCCTTAATGCCGCACCGCACCTCCATGTACTCGTTACTAGCCGCGAGCCACTCGGGCTTCCCCACGAGCAGGTCTTGCGGGTACCGGTGCTCGAGGTGCCCGCACCGAGCGATGACTCGGATGCCGGCCGGCTCGCGGGGTGCGCGGCCGTGCGGCTGTTGGTCGAGCGCGCGGGCGCGGTGACGGCGAACTTCGGACTGACCGCCGAGAACGAGGCCGACGTTGCTGAGCTTTGCCGGCGCCTCGATGGCATCCCGCTGGCGCTCGAGCTTGCTGCCGTCCGAATCGACTCGATGACGCCAGCCGAGATCGTCCAGAACCTCGAGCAGCGTTTCCAGCTCTTGGGCGTCGACCGCAAGCGTGCGGGGCGACACCAGACGTTGCGGGGCACCGTCGACTGGTCGTACCAGCTCCTCGAGAGAGACGAGCGGACTCTTTTCTCCCGCCTCTCGGTCTTCGCCGGGGGCTGGACGATCACCGCCGCGCAACGTGTAGCCGCGGGTGACGGGCTCGACGATCCGGCCGTGCTTGATGGTCTGGCCGGCCTCGTCCGGAAGTCGATGGTGGTTGCCGACAGTGGGGCAAAGACGACCCGGTACCGGATGCTGGAGTCGCTGCGACAGTACGCACACGAGCGCCTCGCCAGCAGCGGGGAAGAGGTCGCCGTTCGTAGCCGGCATGCCGAGCACTTCACGCGCCTGGTTGAGGACCTCGCCGATGATGTGCGTGGCCCACGCCAAGACGCCGCCTACGCCACGCTGCTCGCCGAGCTCGACAACATCCGGGCCGCATTCGACTGGCACCTCGCGGTCGGCGACGGAGTCATGGCTCTCCGCCTCGTCCGGATCCTGCGCACGTTCTGGACAGAGCACATGCCCTCCGAGGGTGTGCAGCGCGCCCTCGCGGCGGTGGCCCTCGGCGGCAACGCTTCCGCGGCGGCACGAGCCGGCGGACTCGCGGACGCCGCCTGGATCGGCTACATCAGCGGGCATCAAGGGTGCGCCCGTCACGCCGAGGAGAGCGTCGCCGTCTCGCAGGCCGCGGGCATCCCGCCCGACCCCGAGGCGCTGTGCACTCTTGCCCTCGTCGACTTCTTCGCCGGTTGCTTCGACCGCTCGTTAGCTCGCTTGGAGGAAGCAGTAGTCGTCTCGCGGGCGATCGACGATCCGTACGAGATCGCAAGCGCCCAGACCGGCACCTGCATGGCGCACGCAATCCTCGGCGACACGGACGCCGCGCTCGCCGCCGGCGACGAGGCCCTAGCGATCGCCCGCGACCTGGGATACGCCACCCAGATCGCCGGATCACTCGCCGCCCTCGGGTTCGCCTGGGGAGCCCGCGATCTCGAACACGGTGTCGCACTTCTCGACGAGAGCCTTGCACTGAAGAGCGACACCACCTACTCGGCACTGGCACGCGTCGTCAGTGGACACCTACGCGTCATGCTCAACGACCACGACGGCGCACTCCGCCTCTTCGCCGAGACACTCGAGATCTACCAGGAACTCGGTGACGTGTTCTACCTACCCACCTCCCTCGAAGGCACAGCCGCCGCGCTGTGCTTGCGCGGGAGAGCAACAGCCGCGGCGAAGCTGCTCGGCGCATCAGAGGAGGTACGCCGCACGCTGACACTGCCCGGCCTCCCCATCGAGATCGCGCTGCGGGACTCAGCGCTCGACATCGTCACAGCCTCGCTCGCCAAGGACGAGTGCGACCGCGAGCAAATCGTCGGGCGGCGCTGGAGCGTGGAAGAAACCGTGGCGTACGCGCTCAGCGAGATCGCGTCGACCCACGCCCCAATCCAGCCCGGATAGCCCGTCCAGCCGAGCCGCTTCACTCGTTGGGGCCAAGACCGCACGGTTGCGCGCCTTGGCTTCGATCCGATCGTCCGATTACGCCGGCGGGACGTCGACTGGCTGTCGCGAGACGGCCGCACGGGACGGCCTGATGGTCACCAAGAACACGGCGACAGAGAGAGGGAGCGCTGGTGCGGTTGACGCTCAGACGTGGGTTCCTTTGGCTCGGAGGGCCGCGCCGCCGCCTAGCCAGCGGGCAGGGTGCTGGGGTCAGCAGCGACGCGGCCTTCCGACCGGCACTAGCTTGCTCCTGTCGCGCCGTCGAACAACTTCGCCGACCTTACCGACCTACGCGACCGTTCCGACGCAAACAGCGACTAGGTAGATCTCCTTCCTCGAAGGTCCCATCGCAATGTTGTTTGCCGGATGCCGTTTTCGCACTAGGAGCGCGTTCGGGACGAGGCATGGAACACGCTCTGGCCGCTCAATCCGGTTGAATCTATGTTCGTATTGCGCGGCGACGTTCCTGAAGATGGCAGCGATGTCTGCCGCTAACGCTGCCTGCTGTGCTCTTGTGCTGCCCTTCGTTAGGGGCGTGGCTCGTTCACTCAGGGTGCGGAGAAGCGCGGCTGATGCATCTTCCACGCACTGCCGTGCAACGGCATTACCGATAAGCGCCGCGTCTACCGAGGCTGTGATTTCGGCCGGGTCGATCCCGTATTGCTTCCATCGGTCCGGCATGGCTCGACTCCTCGAGTGGGATCGTGCGAACGGGCCCG
>DATFXA010000272.1:0-5409 GCA_035258645.1 Gaiellaceae bacterium | reverse complement strand
GGGTCGAGTTGGTACCCGCGCCGATCGCCGAAGGACGGCGTCGACTCGGCCGCTTCGCGGAACGGCCCGTAGAAGGCCGAGGCGTACTTGGCGGCGTAGGAGACAATCGGGATCTCTTCGAAGCCGGCGTCGTCGAGCGCGGCACGAATCGCCCCGACCCGCCCGTCCATCATGTCGCTCGGACAGATCGCGTCCGCGCCCGCCTCGGCGTGACTGACCGCGGTGCGGGCGAGCAGCTCGAGCGAGGAGTCGTTGTCGATCTCGCCGTCGCGGATGACTCCGCAGTGGCCGTGCGACGTGTACTCGCAGAGGCAGACGTCCGTCGCGAGCACGAGCTCCGGGAGGCACACGCGCAGCTCACGCAACGCGCGCTGGACGATGCCGTCGTCGTCATATGCGCCGGAGGCGTCCTCGTCCTTCTCCTCGGGGATGCCGAACAGGAGCACCGACGAGACGCCGTGCGCGACCAGCGCCTCGGTCTCGTCGACGAGGGCGTCGACCGAGCGCTGCGCGATGCCCGGCAAGCCTTCGAGCTCGTTGACGACGCCCTCCCCGGGGCAAACGAAGAGCGGCATCACGAAGTCGCCGAGGTCGAGGCGTGTCTCCCGCACCAGCGAGCGCAGGCGCCCGGTGCGCCGCATGCGCCTCAGCCTCGTGGCCGGGAACGTGCTCACGCCAACAATCTACGCGTTCCGATTCTGGCCAAGAGCCCGAAGAGCGCGCCCAGGCCGCACAGCCAGAGTGCTTCCCGCACGAGGACCCACCAGGGGCTCGTGTCGTAGAGCGCGGCGCTGAAGAAGCGCACCGCGTGGACGAACGGGAGGGCGTCGCTGATCCACCCGGCAGCCGGGACGATCTCCTCCGGGACAAGCCCGAGGAAGACGATCGGGAGCACGATGAGCAGCGCGACGAGCGAGGCCGTGCGCGCGTCGCGCGCGATCGCTCCGAGCAGCGCTCCCAGCGCGCCGAGCGCTGAGCCCGCGAGCAGCAGGCCCAGCGCGAGCAGCGGCAACCGGCCCCACGGCTCACCGCCGGTGACGTCGCCGATCTCGATGATGGCGCCAAAGACCAACGAGACTCCGAGCCCCAGCGCGAGCGCGACGAGTGCGGCGAGCAGGACCTTGGCCCAAACGAGCTCGCCGAGGCTGACGAGCCCACGCGCGAGGCGGCCGACGACGTTCTCGTCCCGTTCGGCCGCGAGCGAGCCGGCCGCAAGCACGAGCGCGAGAAAGGTGATCGTCAATCCAAGGGCGTAGGCCTGGACGTCGGCCGAGAGCGCCCAGGTTCGCCCTCGACCCTTTACGCGTGCGATCTCGATCGGATGCGCCGTCGCCCGCAACGCATCGCCGGTGCGTGCGAGCGCGAGCTGCGCGTCACCGACGAAGTCGCGCAGCTTCCCCGCCTTCGCGCCGGATGAGTTGCGGAGCAGCCGATCGGCGCCGTCGAGCCCGAGCACCGTGAACTCGTGGCCCAGAAGCGAGCCCTTGCCGCCGTGCCGGATCAAATCCACATACCCAAGGTCAGTCCCGATGTACGCGGTCTGCAGCTGCCGGTTCAGGCCGAAGACAAGCGCCTGCACCTGCTCGTCGACCCGCGAGGAGATGATTCCCCGGGCCGTCTGCACCTCGAGCTTCGGGCTCGCAACCATCCCTTGCAGCGTCTCCACGAACCCGGGCGGAACGGTGAGCACGGCCACGACCTTTCCCGAGCGCAGCTGCCGCTGTGCCTCGTCATGGTCAAGCCTGACGAGGTCCACGTCGTTGCTGACGCGCCTGATCGTCTTATCCACGTTGAAGCGGTGTCCGCCGACGGTGACGATGCGGGGCAATCCGTCTTCGTCAACGAGGGCAACGCGAGGCTTCGCATTCGCGTAGCCGGCGACGAGCCCGACGAGCAGCGCGATCAAGAGCGGGTAGGCGAGTAGCACGCCGAGCAGGACGGGCGAGCGGCGCAGGATCAGCGTGTCCTTGCGCAGGAGCAGGGCGACGCGGTTCATTCTGCGAGCGCAAGAGCTCCGTACTCGACGACCGGGCCGGCGAAGCTGACGGCACCGTCTCGGAGCGCCACGACGCGGCCCGCGTGAGCCTCGACCTCCTCGAGCTGCTGGCTGACGAACAGCAACGCGACACCCGCATGACGCTGGGCCTGGAGCCGTTCCCAGAGCCGATGGCGCTGCTCGGGGTCGAGTGACGCGGTCGGCTCGTCGAGCAGCAGCGCATCGGGCCTGCCGAGCAACGCGATCGCAAGGTTGAGGCGCTGGCGATTGCCGACCGACAGGTCGCCGGCGAGGACTCCGTTCAGCGGCAGCTCGAACTCGTCGAGCAGCCGCTCGGCCACAAGCTCGGGCCGTTCATCCGCCTGGAGGCGCGCGAAGAGCTCGAGGTTCTCGCGCGGCGAGAGGCGTGCGTACTGCGCCGGACGCTGAGGGGCCCACCCCACCGAAGCTCCCTGGCGGCGCTCGATCACGCCCTCGGAGGGCTCGAGCGCACCGGCAAGCAGCGCGAGCAGGGTCGACTTGCCGGCGCCGTTGGGGCCGACGAGTGCGACCGCCTCGCCGTCGCCTAGCTCGAAATTGGTCGGCGCGAGGGCGACCTGCGTCCCGTAGCGCCTCGCCGCCGCCCGGGCTGCGAGCAGCGGGGCGCGCTCGCTCATCGCCGGGCGGCCCTGCTGGGTTTGATCTCCGTCGGAGCCTCCGGCGTGGCAGGAGGTTCCTCGACCTCCACGGCGATGGGTAAGGGCTCGCCGCCCTTCTCCTCCCAGCGCTCGAGCTCGATTCGATCGTGGAAGAACTCCCAGATCGCCCGCCCCGCCGCCAGCAACGGGAGCGCAACGAGGACCCCGGGCAGCCCATAGATCTCCCCGCCGGCCAGCAAGCCGAAGATGACGAGCAGGGGGTGCAGCCGCAGGGCCGAGCCCATCACGTTCGGAACCACCACGTGGCCCTCGATCTGGTGGATGAACAGGAAGAGGAGGCCGACCCAGAGCGCCGAGATCGGGTGGACGATCAGGGCGTAGATGAACGGAGGAATCGCCCCGAGCCAGGGGCCGAGGTAGGGAATCAGCTCCGTGAACGCGACCCACGCGCCGAAGACGACGGCGTATGTCTCCATCCCGGGGGCGAGCCCGAGCACGCCGAGCAGGTAGAGACCCAGGCCGGCGCTCGCGCCGATGATGAGCGAGAGCAGCACCTGGCCCTTGACGTAGCCGACCAGCGACTGCTCGATCTTGACGATCAGCGGAGGGGAGCCCTCCGGCGGCGGGAAGCGGCGGTTCACCGCGCGGGAGAGCCGCTCCATGTCAAGCAGCATGTAGATCGAGACGACGAGGATCAGAACAAGGCTGAAGAGCAGTTTTACCGTCCCGATCGCGGCTCCCTCGACGAAGTCGATGGCCCTCGTCGTGTACTTCTGCACGTCCCTCGTGCGGATGTTGTTCACGAAGTCGTTGAGCTGCTTGCGGACCTTGATCCCGCCCAGCCCGTGGTGGTTCAGCCACACCTGCAGGCGGTCGACATCCCGCTCCGCGTGGGTCTGCGGAGGCTGTCCGTGCTCGTCCGTAAAGTAGGAATCGACTCGATGTGAGGATGATTTCGTCTGATCGACGATCACCGATCCGAGCGCGATGCTCGCCGCCGCAACGAGCCCCGCGAAGAGCAGATAGACGATTGCGACTCCCAGTCCGCGGGGTATCCAGAACCTCGTGACCGCACGGACGATCGGGTTGAGCAGTAGCGCAATCAGTGCGGCGACGAGGAAGAGGAAGACGACGTGACGGACCGCCCCCGCCACGGACCAGATCAGCAGCAGGAGCAGCGGCAGCGTGACGAGCTGAATCCAGCGCGGAATCTGCAGCCTCGGGGGCGACTCGGTCGCCATCGCGATGATGATACGGCGCGCATCGTCCGGCTCCCGCAAGCCATGAGGCCTCCCGACTGGGACTGGTCCCTGGCGGAAGACGGCGCCCTCGCCGTGGACCGTCACGAACTCTGGGAAGAACCCGTGGAAGCACCAAGGCTTCGGCTGTCACAAAGTCCGGCGGAAAAAACCTTCTTGCGGGTGGCGGAGCAACCCGTTAGCGTCCCGCCGATGCCCAGGGACGCAGGGCGCTCGATCGCTGCGCGGAATCGCCGTGCTCACCATCAAGCTGTTCGCCGCCGCAGGCGTGTGGCCGGCCTCGCCGTGCTCGCGATCGTCGCGCTGATCACGCTGCTCCTGACCGCTTTCGGAACGGGCAAGCCGCCTGCGACGAAGAGCAGCAGCCCCGCACCCGCGAACCGGCTCCTACCCGCAGGGCCGCCGAGCCCCATGGTGGTGGCGCTCGAAGGCGCGCTGCGGATCCAGTTGCCGATCGCCCAGTCTCGCGTGACCGCGATCGGCTACCACGCAAGCGGTGACGGTGCGGTCGCGCTGCAGCCGCTCGGGTCGCAGGCGAACCCCGGAGCGTTCACGCGCCTCGCCCGCAGCGTGTTCGGCGGAGGCGGCCGGGGCATCCGTTGGTTCCAGCTGGGCGGAGGCGAAGGCCCCGGAACGGCCGCGCTCGACGTCGGCGCGGAGCCCGGCACCGACGTCTACTCACCGGTCGACGGGAGCGTGATCGGGCTGACTCCCTACATCCTCGACGGCCACCGCTACGGCTCCGAGATCGACGTCCAGCCGACCGGGGCGCCCTCGTTCATCGTGGCAATCACGCACGTCAAGCCGGATCCGTCGTTGACGGTGGGATCCAGCATCGCGGCCGGCACGTCCAAGCTCGGGACCCTGCTCGACTTCTCGCCGGTAGAGGAGCAGGCGCTCGCGCGCTACACGCAGGATGCGGGCAACCACGTCGAGATCGAAGTTCGCCCGGCCGCGGCGCTCTCCACGCCCTGAGGCGTCGCTTGCGATGCCGACGTAGAGGCTGGGGCGGCTTTGCCGCCACAGCCGTCTCAACCCGGTTGGCAGAAGCGCGCGCGTCCCATACCGAGCCTCGGCGGCAGTGAAGATTCTGTTTATCGCTGATGTCTTCGGCGTCCCGGGGCGCCGGGCGGTCGAGGAGCGGCTGGCCGACCTGCGCAACGAGCTGGAGGCAAACTTCTGCGTCGTCAACGGCGAAAACGCCGCGGACGGGGCCGGGATCACTCCGCGGATCGCCGACCGCATCCTCGCCGCCGGCGCCGACGTGATCACGCTCGGCAACCATGTCTGGCGGCGGCCGGAGATCGGCCCCTATCTGGCGGAGTCCGACCGCGTGATCAGGCCCGCCAACATCAACAGAGGGTCACCCGGCCGTGGCTTGACCGTCAGGCCCACAGCCGATGGAACGCCGGTCGCGGTGATCAACCTGCTCGGGCGGCTCTTCATCGACCCGGCGGTCGGCCCGTTCGAGGTCGTGGACGAACTGGTCGACGAGGCGGGGAAGCGCGCGCAGATG
>DATFXA010000271.1:0-11699 GCA_035258645.1 Gaiellaceae bacterium | reverse complement strand
GAAGCACTGACGGGGATCTGGAACCAGCTCGCGATCCTCGGCTTCCCTGCGGTTGCGTTTACGGTGCTGACGCTGCGCGGCGAGAGCGGAGCCGCCTTGCAGACGGTCGCAATGCTCGGATTGGTGGCCTTCGTCGTGATCGCCGGAGCGTTCGCCGCCGCGATCGCCAGCCCGTCGATGGCAATGAAGGTCGGCAACCTGGCCGCACGCGTTGCCGACCGCCTTCTCAAGCTCGTTCGCAAGGGCCCCGTGACGTGGGACGGAAGCACCCTCGTGAGGTTCCGGGCGCGGGCGGTCGGCCTGCTCCACCGGCGCTGGTGGATCCTCTCGCTGGCAACACTCGCGGGCCAGCTGTCCGTGTTCCTCGTCCTGCTTGCTTCCCTGCGTGCGCTCGGCGTCACGGCCTCGCAGGTCAGCACAATTGAAGCCTTCGCCGGGTGGTCTGTAGCACGGGTGCTCGGCTCGCTACCGATCACCCCAGGAGGCCTCGGCGTCGTCGAGGTCGGACTGACCTCGGTGCTCGTCGGCTTCGGCGGCAACAAGGCCGGTGTCGTCGCGTCGGTACTGCTGTTTCGTTTCCTGACGATCGTCCCGACGCTCGTCCTCGGCGCGGTCGCCGGCGCGACCTGGCGTCGCTACCGCCTGCCTCAGGGCGAACCGTCCGGTTAGTTCCCGCGGGGCTGCCGCAGGGGCCGGCGCTTCGAGCCCGCGACGGGTACGGGGGAAAGCCGCCGCCCGAAGACATCGATGAACAGGGAACATGGCCCAGCTTCCGCGGGCAGCGTCCCCTCGAGCACATCGATCCGGTATGTAAGGTCGTCGCCTTCCAAGGTGGCTTCGAGCAAAACGACGACCACGTCCGGGGTATCGCGCTCATCGTCGAGGAACGAGATCACGGCGTTGGGCGGGTCGACCGCGAAGCTGTGGACGCCTGCGGCCCAGAGCTGCACGAATCGATGGGATGGGATGTGCCCGATCTCCCGCCGCGGCCGGTCGGCGAAATAGACGGTCGAGCCGGCCAGCCCGTGCAGCGTGACGGTGTCCTCGGTGCTGGAGAAGCGGGCAGCACCTTGGACGAACAGTGCGTCGATTCGCTCCAACTGCGGGTCCAAACTTGTGGCCACCTGCGAGTTTCTCGCCTGAGTCGTCCGCTGTCGTCGTACTGAGCGGGTGAAATCACTCTGCCGCAGAGGAGCCCGCGGACGCATCATCCCCTCCGGGTGATGCTCGCCCTTCAAGCAGGAGAACGAGCTCGAGAAGGAGAACGATCTAACCGGCGGCCAGCCGCAATGAAGCTCCTAGGACACCTCTTCAAGCGGGACGCGGCCGCTACACCGGCAGAGCCGCCGCCTGTCGCGCTCAGCCCGGTGGAAGCGGGCCAGCTCTCGTCGGTCTTCGCGCCGCCGCGTTGGTTGCGCGATGTCGGGCGAGCGTCCTGGCTGCTCGTGGGGCTGATCCTGTTGATCGTCGGGCTCGTGTGGCTGCTCGCCACAACGCAGACGATCGTCGGGCCGGTCGTCGCGGCAGCGATCGTGGCGGCGGTTACGTCTCCGGTCGTCCGCTGGTTGACGAGCCACCGCATTCCGCGCCCGGGCGGCGCGGCGATCGTGCTGCTTGCAGTTGCTGCTCTCGCCGTCCTCGTGGCTTTGATCGTGATCGGTGGCATCACGTCGCAGGCGTCCGACATCGGCAATGACGCCACCTCGGCAGCCGACAAGGCCGCGGGCTGGCTGCAGAGCCTCGGGATCAGTCAGTCCGCTGCCTCCAGTGCGAGGAGCAACGTCGAGAAGGACGTTCCGGCAATCATCTCTGCGCTGACGACCGGGATCATCCACGGGATCAAGGGGATCACCTCGCTCGCCTTCGGGCTCTCCTTCGCCGCGCTGAGCCTGTTCTTCCTGCTGAAGGACGGCCCGTCGATGCGCGCGTGGGTCGATCGTCACCTGGGCGTGCCGCTTCCCGTCGCGCGGACAATCACGGGCGGGATCATCAAGTCCCTCCAGGGCTACTTTCGCGGCGTCACGCTCGTGGCGGCGTTCAACAGCATCGTGGTCGGCCTCGCGTCGCTCGCCCTTGGGGTTCCTCTCGCCGGGACGATCGCCGTCGTCACCTTCGTGACCGCCTACGTCCCGTACATCGGAGCCTTCGTCTCCGGAGCCTTCGCTGTGATCATCGCGCTCGGGGCGAAGGGGACGACGACCGCACTGATCATGCTCGTCGTCGTCATCCTCGCAAACGGGCTGCTCCAGAACATCTTCCAGCCGTTCGCGATGGGGTCGGCGCTCGATCTCAACCCTCTCGTCGTCCTCGTGCTGACGATCGGGGCGGGATGCGTCTTCGGAATGCTTGGACTCGTGCTGGCCGCCCCGCTTGCGTCCGCGGCGGTTCACATCACGCGCGACCTTGCTCGGGCGCGCGCTTCTGCCTCGCTCGAAGCCGGAGACAAAGCCACGGCGGGCGCGGCACCAACCGCGAGCGCCTGAATGGGCCGGATCATCCCGGGCGGATGACGCCGGGTCTCGACTCAGGTCGCACGATGCGAGATAAATAGGCCTGCAAACGAAAGGAGTGTCGTGGACGACGAGGAGCTGGGTGCAGGGTTTTGGCTGAAGATGATCGGCGTGATCTTCCTGATCGGGATCGGCGGTTTGATCGCGTTCCTGATCATCGGCTGGGCGTGGTACGCCTGGGGTTTCATCGGCGCGTTTCTCTTCGTGGTCGCGGTGCTCGCGGTGGTCGCCTGGTTCATGGACCGATCCCGGGCGAAGCGCTACGCCGAGGCCGAGGCTGAAACGAACTAAAAGGGTTAGGCCAAGGCCGCTGCGTTAGCCGCGTCGAGAGGTCGCACGGCGGCGGCCGGCTCTTCGGCCCCGACGAGGCCGAGCTCGGCCGCCCGGGCGATCGCCTCGCTGCGGCTCGACACGCCGAGCTTCCGGTACACGGAGATTGCCTGCGTCTTGATCGTGTTCCGGGAGACGAAGAGCCGTTCGCCGATCTCGCGAAACGAGAGGTGTGTCGACAGTAGCGGCAGCAGTCGCAGTTCAGCTGCGGTCAGCGCCGAGTTTCCGGTCGGCCCGTCCTCGGGCATGCCCTCGATCTCGTCACCGAGGGCGTCCACTCCGGCCGTCAGCACGCCGAGCTTCGGTCTGAGGCCGAGAATCGCGCGGGCTTCTTCGAGCATCCGCTCCGCGCCTCTCCGGTCCCTGATCGTCACGCACGCGTACCCGACCTCGAGCCGGACTTGAACGGCCAGCCACGGAAGCGCGCAGGTGAGCCCCGGCAACAGGTTCTGGGCGAGTGTGAGCTGGTGACGGGCCTTGTCCCACATGCCGTGCCGGAGCATCGCTCGAGCGGAAGCAGCGAGCGCGAGCGCGCTCGTCGAGTAGTCCTTGAGCGCGGTGTCTTCCATCAAGTCGCAGGCTTCGGCTGCGAGCTCCTCGGCCTGCCGATAGTCGCCTCTCTCGCCGGCGAGGATCGAACGCTCGCCGAGTGCTATGACGCGCGTCTCGTTGGAGCCGAGGCGCTCAGCCTCGAGGGCGGCCTCCGCAAGAATCGAATCCGCCTTGGCGTTGTCGCCGAGGAGGAGCACTGAGACCCCCTCGACGAGCAGCGCGTCCGGTCGCCAGCCGGCGCCGCGGCGCAGCCTCGATCGTGCGGCAACTGCGTCCGTCCTCATCCGCACCGGACCGCTCGAACACATCGCGGATCGCATCACGGAAATGGAGGGACGGACCGAGGCGACGCCTTTCCGCCGACCGGCGACACCGCGCTCGGCGGCCTTCAGCCACCGTTCCGCTTCGTTCCGGCGGCCGCGGAACGCGTGCGTACGACAACCATGGATCGCCACGGCGGGGTATTCCCCGAGCCGATCGTCGTCGTCGAAGGGACGGAGCCAACTCTCGAGCATGGCTGCCCGCCCGCTCGTCTGCGCCTTGAGCGCGATCGAGCTCAGGATTCGAGCCGCGCGATCGCTGTCGCCGGCCGCGTGGGCATAGCCAAGCGCCGATTCCTGGCGATCCTGCTGCTCGAACCATTCCGCGGCTCGAGCGTTCAACACCGGAGCCAGCCCGGGCTCCTCGTCGGCGAGCCTTCGGCGTAGGAGGTCGCGGAACAGGTTGTGGTAGCGGTACCACTCGCGATGACGATCGAGCGGGACCAGGAACAGGTTCAGTCGCTCGAGCGCCGCGAGCGCTGCGGCTGAATCAGCCCGCTCGAGGACCGCGTCGCACAGCGGTCCGGACATTTCTTTGAGGACGGACGTCCGCCTGAGGAACTCGAGCAGTTCCGGCGAGAGCTGCGACATGTGTTCGGCCTCGAGGTAGTCGGCGAGATAGCGATCGTCGCCGCCGATCTCGGCCGCGCCGGAAGGGTCGATCGAGTCTGCGGAGTCGCGGGCTGCCAGCGCGGTCAAGTAGATTCCGGCCGGCCACCCCTCTGTGCGGTTCAACAGGTCGACCGTCGACTCTTCGTCGAACTCGACCGCGCACGCTCTCAACAGCAGCTCGGCCTCGCGGCGGCTCAACGCGAGCTCATAGGCGCCGAACTCGAGCAGCGGCCCGCCGACGCGGAAAGAGGCGACCGGGAGCTTCGGCTGAGTCCGGCCGGAGATTGCGGCGACGGAACGCGGAGGGAGATTCTCGATCACCGTCGTCACGACTGCGATCGAGTCCTTTGACTCGAGCAGGTCGACGTCGTCGAGCACGAGCACGAACGGTGAGCCGCCCGATGCCAAGTGGGCGGCAAGACGAGGTATGACCGAGCTCCAAACCGAGGGCTGATCGGAGCTCAGGGCTTCGAGCAGGCGTGGCTCGATCGGCTCGATCGAATCGAGAGCCGCGACAAGGTGCCTGAGCAGGACGATTGGATCGTTGTCCCGTTCGTCGACCGAGAGCCACGCGAACGGTCGCGCGTCTCTGGCCGCCCACTGCGCGAGAAGCGTGGTCTTCCCATAACCGGCCGGCGCAACGACGACGACCCGGGGAAATGCGCCGGCGGCACGGAGTCTGTTCACGAGCGCCGTTCGCGAGACGCTACCCCGGCGAACGGCCGGAATCGTCAGCTTTGACGCGATCGCATCGAATGCAAGGCTTCGCTCCGGCCCGACGAGGACGGCTTTCGCGCCGGCGTCTCGGAGCGTGCCGATCGGCGGCGCACCACACCCTTCGAGCCGGCCCGTTTTCTCTAGGACGACGATCTGAATCCTTTCCAGTCGTCGACCCGTGCAGAGCGAAACGACAATGGGTCGTTGAAGCGACGGATGGGCGGCATCCCTCTCCCTTTGAGCATCTGCCTACCTGTCGATTTTCTGATCTCCCACGGCGAGTATCTCGCGTCGAGAGCGCCCTGACCACGGTGGAAAACACCACAATTTTCGTGGCTACAGGCACCACAGCTCGCGGCCACGGGGCTGACTATTCGACGATCGAAGGAGCGTGGCCCGCGTCGACGCTCGCGAGCCCCTCGCCGACGGCCCAGAGCGCAAGCTGCGTTCGCGAGGTCAGCTGAAGCTTGCGGAGCGCACTCGAAACGTGCGTCCTCGCTGTCCGTTCGCCGATCCCGAGCTCACGTGCAATCTCCTTGTTCGCCTTGCCCTCACCGACGAGGTTGACGACGTCGAGCTCCCGAGGAGTGAGGCGAGCCGCGCCGTCGTAAGCGGCTGGTCCGGCTCGTTCTCGGAGCGACGACATCAACGGGCCGGCGACCGCAGGATCCAGCTGGAGCTCCCCACGGTGCGCGGCCCGGATTGCCGTCGCCACCTCGTCGGCATCGGCGTCCTTGAGCAGGTAGCCGGACGCCCCGGCCTCGAGTGCCCTCTGCGCGCGCCCGGGCTCACCGAACGACGTCAGGGCCACCACCTCGACGTCCGGGTACTCGTTCCGGACGCGCCGGGTGGACTCGATGCCGTCCACCGGTTTCATTTGCAGGTCCATGAGGACGACGTGGGGACGCACCCCGTCTGCGTCGAGTCGCTCGAGCAGGTCGAGTGCCTCGGCCCCTCCCGGCGCTTCCCCGACCACCCGCAGATCCGTTTCTCCGGCGAGGAAGGCGAGTAGCCCGCGACGAACGACTGCGTGATCGTCGACGATGACGACACGGATCTCGGTCTCGTTAGCGGCCATCATCCGATTCCGTCGTCGATAGGACCGGCACCTCGACACGAATCACGGTTCCCGCTCCAGGAGCACTCGCGACGGCCAGATCGCCGCCAAGGTCGGCCGCCCGGCTTCGCATCGACTCCAGGCCGTAGTGGCCGGGGTGATCGAGCGTCGCGTCGAACCCACGACCGTCGTCAGCGACCTCGAGCGATACATGCCCGGGACCCGCCGTCACCCGGACCGTCGCCGCCCGCGCGCCGGCGTGCCTGGCGACGTTCGAGAGGGCCTCGCGGCCGATTGCGAACAACTCCTCCTCCGTCCTCGGGTCAACTCCGAGCGGTGCGTCGGGACCTTCGACGTCGATCCTCAGACCGCTCGGGCCGCGCAGGCTCCTGGCCTGTTGATCAAGGGCGGCAACGAGACCGGGTTCGACGGCGTCACGACGAAGCTCGTAGATGAAGGCCCGCATCTCCGCCTGGGCGGCCTTCGTCAGCTCGGTAATGGCGTTCAGCGATCCTCGAACCTGGCCGGACGAATCGGCCCCGTCCTTCTCGAGCGCCTTTTCGGCGGTACGGGTGTGCAAAGCGGTCGAGAACAGCGCCTGCGAGACCGAATCGTGGAGGTCGCGAGCGATTCGACGGCGCTCCTCGAGTGCACGCTCCCCCTCTCGGCGATGCGCCTCCGCAAGCGCTTCGGCGGATCGCTGTCGCTCGGCGACCAGCGCGCTCAGAAGCAGGGTCGTCAGCGCCGCAACGACGATGTAGAGCTGCGTGCTCAGAGTTCGATGGTCGATTGGCTGTCTGAAGAAAGGCCCCATCTCATGGGCGGTGATCCCGATCGACATCAGCGCAGTGATCGCGATGGCGAGGGTCGCTCCGGGTGGTCCCAACCGAAACGCAGCGAGGATCAGTGCCGGGAAGACCATGTAGGTGACCGGGCCCTTGGCGGAGACCGAGACGAACGCGAGCGCTGTGACGAACGTGACCAGGAAAAGGCCCTCCCAGCTACGAACACGCCTCCAAGCTGCGGCTGGATCCGGTGCCCAGACGAGCAGCAACGGGACGACGACGAGT
This sequence comes from Gaiellaceae bacterium, assembly GCA_035258645.1. Taxonomy (GTDB): domain Bacteria; phylum Actinomycetota; class Thermoleophilia; order Gaiellales; family Gaiellaceae; genus 13-2-20CM-68-14. The sequence goes on along the minus strand of DATFXA010000271.1, from coordinate 4,531 downwards.
CCACCGGCCGTGTCCCCGAGCCACCAGGTGCGCCAGAACTTCGGGACCTCGGACGCGGCGATCACCCCTCCCGAGAGCATCGAAACCGTCCCGACGATGGCGCTGATCGCAGTCGCAGCCCCTATCGCGACGAGCAGGCCGCCCACCTGCTCGGGCCGGTCGAGGGCCGCGCGCGGGCCGATCAGCCGCCGCAGAAGCCACGCACCGACGAGGACTTCGGCGAGATTCCCCGTCTGTTGGCCGATGAGGCTTCCCAGCGGCAGGGAGTGGAGGAGCTGACCATTGACGACGAGCTCGGCGATGAAGACGCCGGGCCACAGGCGCAATCCCCAGAGATAGAGAGCGGCAATCCCTACGCCGGCAGGCGGCCAGATCGCGGAAACCGACGCCGTGTAGCTGAGCGACTGGCCAAGCTTTGCCGAGGCGTAGTAGGCGGCGGCCAGGAGCAGAACGCCGGCGAGATACCTCGAGCGCAGCGCGCCTGCGACCGGCCTCCAGTGGATGGTCGGTCGTGGGACAGCAAGAGGGGTCTCTTCCGTTTTGTCTACCTCCTTCAGTGAAGAGGCTACACCTGCTTCAAACCTCAGCCAAATGACGTAGAACCGCCATACAGATGGCGCATTTCGCGTCGCCCCGGCGCGGGGCATCCTTCACGTACCCGGACATGCACCGAAGAGGAGGGCGCGGTGCAAGGTAAGCGACGCACGGACTGGGGCCGATGGCCAAGTCCACCTACCCTCGGCCACGGAGGCGACTAGCGAATGGCGACTTACCCGGTCAATGCGCCGCTTTCGATGAGCACGACGCGCGTCGTCGCGGCAAGCGGCCTCTTCCTTGCGGGGCTTGTCGCCGCAGCCGGGACGATCTGGATCGTCGCCCCCAGCACGGTTCTCGTGAACGCCGAGACCGTCGGGATCTTGCGCGGGCTGATCATCGCCTCGTGGGTCGCGGCCGGCGCCTACATGTGGTCGGCGCGCCCGGAAAGCAGGCTCGGTCTGCTCGTCGCAGGCCTCGCGCTCCTCTATGCGTCGACCTCTCTCATGGGCTCCTCCAACGTTTGGGCCTTCACAACGGGTCGGATCGCGTTCGCCGTCTTCGTTGTCTGCTTCGCGTACGTGTACCTCTGCTTCCCGGGGGACCGTGTCATCGATGGCGACGATCGCCGCTTCATCACCGGTTTCGCTCTTGCGACCGTGGCCGTCTGGCCCTTCGTCCTCGCCTTCTCCGACCGGCTTCCTCCGGCGGGGCCGCTGAACGCCTGCGCTGACCATTGCCCGGCAAACGCCCTTCGGATCGCCGGCGTCCATCACGGAGTCACCGAATTCTTGAACGCGATTGCCGCTGCAGTCACGGTCGTGGGCCTGCTCGGAGCCGCGTTGATTCTCTTTTCCAACGCGCGCTCTCCCGTGCGCCTTCGCCGCCGAGCTGTCGAGCCGGTGGCGTTCGCGTTCGCGATCGCGGCCGTTTCGTATCTTTCGAGCACAAACAGTTCGTTGAGCGGCGGAGCGCTCTTGACCGCGCAGATCGCCGCCGCCATCGCAGGGTTCCTCACGCCGGCGGCGATGTTGGCCGGTCAGCGACGGGCGAGATCCTACGCGGCTGCCGCTGCCGGTCAGCTCGTCATCCGCGGTCGAGCCGAAGGCGTTTCGCCGGACCGAATCCGGGACTGGCTGCGCGACGCGCTCGGAGACCCAACCCTCGACATCGCATTCTGGGATTGGCTGCGTCTCGCATTCGTGGACATCGACGGCAACACCATCGACTCGACGACCGCCCCGCCCGGACGCGCCGTGACCCCGGTCGTCCACGGTGCGAGGCCGGTCGCTGCCATCACGCACAGTCCATCGCTGCAGGAAGCCGACGAGATCCTGGAGGGCCTCGCCCAGACTGCCCTGATGCTGCTCGAGAACACGCGCCTCGTCGATGACCTCCGCGCGTCGCGGGCGAGGATAGTCGCGAGCGCGGACGAAGAACGCCACCGCCTCGAGCGCGACCTACACGACGGTGCGCAGCAGCGCCTCTTTCTTCTGCAGATCAAGCTGGAACGTCTTCGAAAGGGTGTCGCCGACGACACGCTCGTCGGCGAGATCGAGGAGATCGAAGCTGACGCAAGGGCAGCACTCGAAGAGCTCAGGGTGCTCGCTCACGGGATCTTTCCGACCGTGTTGCTCGAGAGCGGAGTCCCCGAGGCGTTGCGAGCCTTCGCGCTCGATGCTGCGATTCCGATCCAGGTGAACGACCACTGGCTGGGACGTTGCTCGCCAACGATCGAGGCGGCTCTTTACTTCTGCGCTCTCGAGGCATTCCAGAACGCGGCAAAGCACGCGGGCGAAGGCGCGAATGTGACCGTGGACCTCGACCGCGACGGTGATCGAATCGACCTCAGCGTCGGGGACGACGGCATCGGCTTCCAACCGGGCGGCGGGCCCGGCGGCATGGGTTTCGTCACGATGCGCGACCGGATCGGCGCCGTCGGCGGCGAAATCGAGATCATCTCGGAACCGGGCTCGGGCGTCACCGTCCACGTCACCATTCCCGAGGCGCCTCTCCGGCCGTCGAGCGAAGGCCGCGAGTCGGCGCAATGGCAATCCGAGTAGTTCTCGGCGAGGACAGCTTCCTCGCGCGAGAGGGCATCGCCAGCGTGCTCCGGAATCTCGAGGGCGTGGAGCTCGTCGGGACGGCGGGCGATCTCGACGAGCTGCGCGCCTCCGTGGAGCGGGTGAGACCCGACGTCGTCGTGACGGACATTCGCATGCCTCCGGGCAACACCGACGAGGGGATTCGGCTTGCGGAGGAGCTTCGCTCCTCCCATCCCGATGTCGGAGTCGTGATCTTGAGCCAGCACGCGGAGCCTCGTTACGCAATGGCGCTGCTCAGCGGCGGCTCCGGGCGTCGGGCATATCTGCTCAAGGAACGCCTCACGGACGAGGCCGAGCTGAACCAGGCCGTGCACAACGTCGCGGCGGGTGAGTCACTGATCGACTCCCGCGTCGTAGAAAGACTCGTCAATGCGCGCGACAAAGTCGACTCGGAGCTCGGGAGTCTCACTCCTCGCGAGTTCGAGATCCTGGGTCTGATCGCCCAGGGTCGCAGCAACGGCTGGATCGCCTCACATCTGACGATCACCAAGCGGGCGGTCGAACGCCACATCAACGCGATCTTCCTCAAGCTCGATCTGGGCGAGCCCGAGAACGTGAATCGCCGGGTCCAGGCAACGCTCCTCTACCTGAGCGGCGACCACGGCTGAGTTTCATCCGGTTCGGACGATGCAGCGCGGGCTCCCGTCCGCTTTGCTTATCTGGTAGTGCCGGACGAGAATCCGCCAAAGTCCGCGGCGCCGAAGGCCGACGACCGCGTCGCTGAGCTGCCCGGACGGCGCAATAAGGGCGGACGCAAGGCCACGGTCGTGACGTTACTCGTGATCGCCTGCATCCTGGCGCCGATCGCAGGCACCTCGATCTGGCTCAAGAATCAGGTGACAGACACGAGCCGTTACGTGCGGACGATCAAGCCGCTCGCCTCGAACCCGGCAATCCAGTCGGCGGTCGCGGCCCAGGTGACGAACGAGTTGTTCTCCCGCGTCGACATCAACGCGCGCGCGAAGCAGGCTCTGCCTCCGAAGGCGCAGGGCTTCGCGGGCGCCCTTTCCACCGGGCTGCACAACTTCACCGAGACCCAGGTCCAGCGATTTCTCGCGTCCTCTGCTTTCCAGAAGCTCTGGGTCGAGCTGAACAAACGGGCGCACACCCAGCTCGTCAAGATCCTGACCGGGCAGGGTCACTACGTCGAGACAGCCCACGGTGAGGTTGCGATCGATCTTGCGCCGGTGGTGGCGAAAGTCAAGCAACGGCTGGACGAGCGAGGTGTCAGGTTCTTCGACCGCGTGCCGACGTCGACCTTCAACTCGAGGTTCGTGCTCGTCAGCTCGAAGCAGCTCGACAACGGCCAGAAGGCATTCAAGCTGCTGAAGACGCTTGCGATCGCGCTGCCTCTCATCGTGCTCGCCCTCTTTGCGGCGGCGATCGCGGTTTCACGTCAGCGGCGGCGAACGCTGCTCCAAGCCTCGCTCGGGCTCGCCCTCTCGATGGCCGTCCTCGGGGCGCTGCTGACGATCGGACGCTCGATCTACCTCGACAAGGTTGCGGGGCCGAACCTTTCGCACGATGCCGCCTCTGCGCTCTACGACACGATCTTCCACTACCTGCGGCTCGGGCTACGCGTGATCGCGGGGCTAGCCTTGGTCGTCGCCGCCGGGGCGTTCTTCACCGGCCCGTCCCGCGCCGCTATCGCCGTTCGCGGTTGGTTTGGCTCCGGTCTCGGCTGGGCGCAGGGCGAAACGGGGGTTGCCTCAACCGGCTTCGGCCGCTGGGTCCGCAAAGCGAAGCGCCCGTTGCGGATCGGCGCGATCCTGCTGCCCGTCGTGATCTTCCTGTTGTGGGACACGCCGACCCTTTCCCTGGTGATTGCGCTCGTCTGCCTCTCGTTGTTCCTGCTGCTCGTGATCGAGTTCTTCGGGCGCGCTCCTCCCCAA
>DATFXA010000270.1:0-7120 GCA_035258645.1 Gaiellaceae bacterium | reverse complement strand
GAACGCGAGTCCGGGCTCGCCTCCGGCCTCAGCAACACCTGCTTCCAGGTCGGTGCCGCCATCGGTGTCGCCATCGTCACCACCGTTTCGGTCACCCGCACCGACGACTACTTGGCGGCACACACTGGCGGGAACCGCCTCGTGGCGCTGACCGAGGGCTTCCAGTCGGCCTTCCTCGCGATCGCGATCCTCGCAGGGATCGGTGTCGCCCTCGCCCTGCTCCTCCTCGGGCGGCCCCGCGGCGTTCCGCAGGAGCAGCTCGAGCCTTTCGCGGTGCCCGGGAGCGACTGATGAAGCCGCGTCAGACGCATGCTCTGTTGCCAGAACCCCGAACGGAGGCGCGATGAGCAAGGTGAAGGTGACCATCACGATGTCGCTGGACGGCTTCGTCGCCGGGCCGAACCAGAGTGAGAAGGATCCGCTCGGGATCGGCGGAGAAGAGCTTCACCAATGGCTTCTCCCGCTCAAGACGTTTCGTGAGTCGCACGGGGAAGAGGGCGGCGAGGTCAACGCGAGCACGCCGATCGCCGAGGCCATCCTGGGAAACGTGGGCGCGACGATCATGGGCCGGGGCATGTTCGGCGGCGGGCCCGGGCCTTGGCGGGACGAGTGGAAGGGCTATTGGGGAGAGGACCCGCCTTACCACCACCCGGTCTTCGTCCTCACCCGTTATTCGCGTGAGCCGCTTGCGATGCAGGGCGGAACGACGTTCCACTTCGTGACCGAGGGCATCGAGTCGGCCCTCGACCAAGCCCGAGCTGCGGCCGGCGACAGGGATATCTCGATCGGCGGCGGCGCCAACGTCGTCCAGCAGTATCTCGCCGCCGGCCTGCTCGACGAGCTTCTCATCTCCGTGGTCCCGACCCTGCTGGGTGGTGGCGCTCGGCTGTTCGACAACCTTGGGGAGCCGAAACCGGGGCTTCGACAGGTCGAGGTGATCGAGGCCCCCGGAGTCACTCACATCAGGTACGCCCCTGCAGGCGACCGAGGTAACGCGTCCTGGCAGGCCGCTCGACGAGAGGCAGCGACGCCAAAGACGAAGAGGAGATAGCCGAATGGGGAGGGTTGTTGCAGCAGAGTACGTGACCGTTGACGGCGTGATGACTGATCCCGGCGGCGTCGGCGAGATCGATCGCGGAGGCTGGTCGAACCAGTACTTCGACGACGAGCTTGCGAAGTACCAATCCGAGCTGCTCTTCGCGAGCGATGCGCTGTTGCTCGGACGCGTGACTTTCGAAGGCTTCGCGGCCGCTTGGCCCTCAATGGAGCAAGCCGAGGGCGAGTTCGCCGTCCGGATGAACACGCTTCCGAAGTTCGTTGCTTCGAGGACCCTCAAGGAGCCGCTCCCGTGGAGTGGGAGGCTGCTCAAAGGAGATCTCGCCGACGCGGTCGTGCAGTTGAAGGAGCAACCGGGCGGCGACCTCTTGATGTACGGCAGCGGCGAGCTCGTCAACGTGCTGCATGCACACGGACTCATCGACGAATACCGGCTGATGGTCTTCCCGGTGACGCTCGGGCAGGGAAAGCACCTCTTCAGAGAGGGCACCGACAAGCGCGACCTGAGGCTAAGCGATGCGAAAACGACTCGCGCCGACGTCGCCTTGCTCACGTATCAAGTCCCAGTCGAGCAGTCGCACGCGGCGTGATTCCGGGTGGATGCCGACGCTCACCTCGAGAGCCTGCGGGGCGAGGAGAGCGCACGCGGCAGCCTTAGTGACAGGCGCTGGCTCGCACTCGTCATCCTCTGCCTAGGCGATCTGATGATCGTCCTCGACGTGACGATCGTCGGTGTCGCGCTCCCGTCGATCCGTGGTGATCTGGGTTTCTCGGAGGAGTCGCTCGCCTGGGTCGTGAACGCATACCTGATCAGCTTCGGAGGCTTCCTCCTGCTCGGCGGGAGGCTCGGCGACCTGTTCGGACACCGGCGTCTCTTCCTGGCCGGCGTCGCGCTCTTCACCGCCGCTTCCGCCGTGTGCGGCTTTGCGAACTCGCAGGGAATGCTTGTCGCCGCGCGCGCCGTGCAGGGCCTTGGCGCGGCGGTCGTCTCGGCGGTTGCCCTCTCGTTGATGATGACGCTCTTCACCGAGCCGGCCGAGCGGGCGAAGGCGATGGGCATCTTCGGCTTCGTCGCCTCGGGCGGCGGCTCGCTCGGCGTCCTCCTGGGCGGCGTCCTGACGGACGCGCTCAACTGGCATTGGATCTTCCTCGTCAACGTGCCCGTCGGCGTCCTGGTGGTCGTCCTGACGCTGGTCGTGATTCCTGGAGCGCACGCAACGACGATCGCGCCCCGCCTGGACGTAGCGGGTGCGGTGACCGTGACGGCCTCACTCGTGACCGCCGTGTACGCGATCGTGAACGGGAATCAGGTCGGGTGGCTGACGGGGCAGACGCTTGGCCTGCTCGCGGCCTCCGGTGTGCTGCTGACGACCTTCCTCGCGATCGAGTCGCGCGTGGGCGCGCCCCTGGTCCCGCTGCGCCTCTTGCGGCGTCGCAACATCGCGGTCTCGAACGTCGTTGGCGTCCTCTGGGCGGGGGCGATGTTTGCCTGGTTCTTCCTCTCCGCCCTCTACCTCCAGCTCGTGCTCGGGTACAGCCCGCTCGAGGTTGGGCTCGCCTTCTTGCCGGGCAACTTGGTCATGGGCGCGATGTCGATCGGTCTCTCAGCGAAGCTCGTGCTGCGTTTCGGCATCAGGCCTCCGCTCACGGCCGGGCTTTTGTTCGCATCGCTAGGGCTCCTGCTCTTGGCGCGCGCACCGGTCGACGGCAACTTCTTGACCGACGTCCTTCCGAGCATGGTCCTGCTCGGTCTGGGCGCCGGCACAGCCTTCAATCCCGTCCTGCTCGCCGCGATGGGCGACGTCGAGCCGACCGAAGCCGGCCTCGCATCGGGTCTCGTCAATACCTCGTTCATGATGGGCGGCGCGCTCGGGCTGGCCGTGCTCGCGAGCCTCGCCGCGTCGCGAACAGACGCACTGCTAGCGAGCGGAGGGACCCGGGCGGCAGCGCTCACGGGCGGCTATCACCTCGCCTTCCTGGTCGGCGCGATCTTCGCAGCCGCCGCTGCTGGGCTGGGCGCCTTGCTCCGCGTTCGGGCGCCGCAGGTCGCACCTGAAGAGCTCAAGGAGGCTCCCGCTGAGCCCGCGCCCTGCTGCGCATTCTCGGTTGGGGACTGCAGGCCGACGGAGCAGGGTGCCTGAGGGACGCGACGCGATGCTCGCCCGAATAGCCGATCTCATTGACCGCCGTCCTGGGCGCGTGCTCGCCGTTGCGCTCGTGATCGCTGCGGTCGCGGCGGTGTTCGGGATTCACGTTCGCGAACACCTGAAGCCGCGTGGCTTCGAGGTGCCGGGATCGAGCAGTGAGCGGGCGAGGGAGCTGATCGCAAGCACGTCCGGAACCGATCCAGGGAACAGCGTGCTCGCGCTCGTGCGCCTGCCCGCACCGTACGGCACACCACGCGCTCGCGCCACAATTCAGGCTGTCGAGGAGAGACTGCGGCGCGACCTGGCGGTTGTCACGGTGCTCGATGCCGCCAACGCCCACAACCCGGCCATGATCGGCCGCGACCGGCGATCGACCTATCTGGTCGCCGCATTGAGGGTGCTCGACGACAAGCAGCAAGAGGACGCCGGCAAACGGCTGCTCGCTGCTTTCGCCGACGACAGCTCGGTCACGCTCGGTGGCAACCCGGTGGCGAATCACGAGATCTCGACGACGATCGAGAACGATCTTCGCCGGGCCGAGCTGCTGGCCGTGCCGCTGATCGTGCTCTTGTCGTTCTTCCTCTTCCGCGGCTTCATCGCCAGCCTGCTCGCCCCACTCGCGGGCGGGATCACGATCGTGGTCAGCTTCTTCCTCCTGCGCGAGCTTGCCTCGGTCACATCGCTCTCGATCTACGCGCTCAACCTCGTCACCGGCCTCTCGCTCGGACTCTCGATCGACTGGAGCCTGCTCCTGCTCTCCCGTTATCGCGAGGAGCGCGCGCAAACGGACGATCTGCGGCTTGCCCTGCGGCGGGCACTCCCACGGGCCGGGCACACGATCGTCTTCAGTGCGCTCACGGTCGCCGCCTCACTCGCCTGCCTGCTCGTGTTCCCGCTCCGGTTCCTCCGCTCGATGGGGTACGGCGGGATCGTGGCCTCCAGCGTCGCAATGCTCACTGCGCTGATCGTGCTTCCGACCGTGCTTCGACTGCTCGGACCCCGGATCGACGCACTGTCGCTGCCACGCTGGCGCGACCCGAGCCGGCTGGCGAAGCCGGGGCGCCACTGGCGCGCGCTTGGGCAGCTGACCACCCGCTACCCGATCCCGGTCGCGACCGCCGTGACCGCACTGCTTCTGCTCCTCGCGGTGCCGATCGGTCGGATCGCCTGGACGACCGTCGACGCGAGCAGCCTGCCGAGCTCTGCACAAGCCTTCCAGGCCGACCGGACGATCAACCGCTCGAGCGAGTTCGTTCGCAACGGCGGCACCCCGTTCTACCTCGCTCTCCAAACTCCATCCGCGGCGGCCGCTCGCGCGCTCGCGAACCAGGCGCGCCGGCTCGACGGCGTCCGCGCCGTCGCGCCGCCCCGGCGGCTGTCCAGCAACACCTGGCAGCTTAACCTCGTCTCCGCGGACACGCCCTATAGCGCACCCACGCAGCGGCTCGTACGTCAGCTGGGAGCACTCGACGGCTCAGCCCGTCTGTACGTGGGCGGTGACGCGGCCGCCTTCCACGACGAGCGGCACGCGATCGCTTCGAATCTCCCGATCGCGATCGTGATCCTCGCCGCTGCGACCCTCATCATCCTCTTCCTGCTGACGGCCTCGCTCGTGGCGCCGCTGCTTGCCCTCGCGATGAACGCGCTCACGCTCGCGGCGGCATTCGGGATCCTGATCCTGATCTTCCAAGACGGCCGCTTCGAGTCGCTGCTCGACTACACGGGCCAGGGAGCGCTCGACCTGACGATCCCTCTCGTCCTCGCCGCACTCGTCTTCGCTATCTCGACCGACTACGGCGTCTTCCTCCTCAGCCGGGTCCGTGAGGCGAGGATCAGCGGTCAGAACGACCGTCAGGCGATCGCCGGCAGCGTCGCGATCGTCGGCCGCATCGTCACCGCCGCCGCGGTGCTTTTCGCCGTCTCGATCGGCGCCTTTGGCAGCTCGAACGTCGTCGTGCTCAAGATTCTCGGTATCGGCACCGCGGTCGCCGTGCTCGCCGACGCGCTCCTCGTGCGCTGCCTTCTCCTTCCCGCCAGCTTGAGACTGGTCGGCCCAGGCGCATGGTGGTTGCCCACGCCAATACGGCGACTCCACGGACGTATGAGCCGCGGGGAGCCCCCAGATCCGAGCCCTGCCCCGAGGCGGTTGCAGAGCAGTGAAGGACGATAGGAGGACGCTTTGACTGATCTGAATTACTCCGACGGGATCGCGGCGGCGCGGACGATGATCGTGCTCGAGGCGAACCCTTCCGCGCTCCAGCAGCGGCTTCCGAACGGATGGGAGCTCGCCCCCTACTCGGGCGACGACCTGCGCGGAAGCTCGCTTCGAGGCGCGAACTTACTCGTTCCATTCCACGAGGTGTACGCGGTGAGGAGCCACGACGACCCGGTCGTCGGGTTGTCGCAGCTGAGCTACGTCCCCTTCGTCTCGCAAGCCCGCGAGCAGGCGACGGGCGGCCTCGCGCACATGCACTGGCTCACCTACACCGAAGACCCCGCAGGCGTTCCGGGCAAGTACGAAGACGGCGCCCTGGCCCAGATCACGCGGTCACAGACCTTCAGCAAAGAGCGGCGGGGCGAGACCCATGTCCGCGAGACCTTCTCTGCGGTGGCGGAGCGCGGCGAACTGCACCTTTCGCTCGCCTACGAGCAGGGCGGTGACCTGGTTATCTGGACGAGCCCCGACGCACCGAATCTGCCGCTCCGCGCCGCCACGAATCCGCACATCGTGCGCTGGTATCAGGAGGACCAGGTGATGAACGTCGTGCGCAGCGACCCGTTGAACGTCGATCGCGTCACCGAGATCAGTCTCGAGGTGAGAGGCGAGCTGGAAGACGTGTTCGACGGCGGCGAGCGCATCATCGCTGTCGTGATCCAACGGCCATACATGCGCCAGGTGTATGTCCCTTGACCGCATGGCAGAAGGAGGAGCTATGTGGATAGGCGAGCACAGCATCGAGACAAGCGCTCGTCCCGAGCAGGTCTGGAGGCTTTGGGCAGACGTCGATAGCTGGCCTCAGTGGAACGGCGACATCGAGCGAATCGAGCTCCGCGGATCGTTCGCCATCGGGAGCCGCATCATGATGACCCCGCCGGGGCAGGAGACGATCGAGCTGCGGATCGCTGAGGTGATCGAGCCGGTGCTGTTCGTTGACGAGGCCAGCCTCGATGACGTCGTCATCCGCACGACGCATCGCGTCGAGCGGGTTGGGTACGAGCGCTCCCGGGTGACTTACCGGATGGAGATCGACGGCCCCGCGGCCGACACGCTCGGGCCGGAACTCGGTCCCGCGATCAGCGCGGACTTCCCGGAGACACTCGCCGCGCTCGTCGGGCGCGCCGAGGCGCGGCCGGCTCCGACCTGAGCGAGCGCTTGAGGCAAGAAACGGCTGGGCGCGCGACGCCGATCACCCATCTACGCTGGCTTGAGATGCACTGGTCGTGCATTGAGGCTTCACGGACGCGATGATCTCGCGCGGGCCGACGCTCGCGCGGCGCTGTTAGGCAGTCGCTGCCACTCGCCGAAACTCAATGTCGGTGATGTCGATCCCGGGAGCGGCCCAACTGCTGAGCGGCGGAGCTGCCGCGCGTGCTTGTTCCTCGGTCTCGAACAAGACGACCGAAAAGCCCCGGCCGTCCGCCGGCTCGAGCCAATAGCCGGCGACGAAGCCAGAGGCGGAGCGGATCCGTGGCAAGATGTCGCTCGTGAGCGCCCCGGCTGCGGCCGGCGCGTTGTCTGGATCAACGGTCAATCTCACAAGGGCCGCGTGCAATGGTCTCCTTTCGCAGGGTCTCCTCAAGTCAGACCGCGCGGTTGCGGAGAACTGATCGCTCGACCCGCGATAAGTCTGGGCGGCTTCACCCGTCTAACCTAGAAGGATGGCTATCGCGACGACGCACACGAGACGAGGAGCGGA
>DATFXA010000269.1:0-3541 GCA_035258645.1 Gaiellaceae bacterium | reverse complement strand
AGCATCGAGGCGGATGCCCAGTCTCCGGACGAGCCGGGACCCGGGGACTCCGAGGGAGAGGCTCCCTCGGCTCCAGAGCCCGAACGGGAGTAAGTTGATGCGACCGGTCGCGGTCGCGATCACCGGGGGCATCGGCGCAGGAAAGAGCGAAGCGCTGCAGGCCTTTGCGCGGCACGGTGCCGCGACGATCTCCAGCGACGACATTGTCCACCGCCTCCTCCGGGAGGACGAGGACGTTCGCGCGGCGCTGATCCAACGTTTCGGCACAGGCATCCTCGACGACGCGGGCAACGTCGACCGAGCCGCGATCTCGCGCATCGTCTTCGACGACCGCGAGGCGCTCGCCTGGCTGGAGGAACTGCTGCATCCACGGGTTGTGGCGGAATATCTCGCCTGGCGCGAGGCGCTCGCCGCGTTGCCGGATCCACCCGCTGTCTCGGCGACAGAGGTACCGCTCCTCTACGAGGTGGGCGGCGAGGAGCGTTTCGACGCCGTCGTCGCGATCACGGCCCCCGAGGACGTTCGGCGCAAGCGCTCACGTGTCAGCAGCCCCGAGCAGCGCGAGACCCGGCTGATCGCCGACGACGAGAAAGCGGCGCGAGCCGACTTCAGCTACGTGAACGACGGCACGAGGCAGCAGCTCGACGATTTCGTCGCCGAGACAATGCGGGCTCTCGCGGCCAGACAGCCCGCGTGAGGCGACTCGCACCCCTGGTCGGTGCGCTCGCGCTCGTCGCCGCGGGGGTGGGGTACGCCCACTTCACCGAGCCGGGCTGGTGGGTGCGGCTCTGGTATCCGCTGAAGTACCAGACGATCGTCCGCGGCCATGCAGAGAACTACAACCTCGATCCCGCCTTGCTCGCGGCCGTCATGTACCAGGAGAGCAAGTTCCGCGCCAACGTGAAGTCGAGCTCGGGGGCGATCGGGTTGATGCAGCTGCTCCCGGACACGGCCAAGGGAATCGCGATCCATACCGGCGGCAGCCGCTTTCGCGTCTCCGACCTCTACAACCCCGAGATCAACGTCCGCTACGGCGCCTGGTACCTAAGACACCTGCTGGACAAGTACGGCGACGAGCGGACCGCGCTGGCTGCCTACAACGCAGGCCAGGAGAACGTCGACGAGTGGCGGCGCGACGGCCGTGGCATCGCCTTCTCGGAGACGCGGCACTACGTCAAGCGTGTCGAGCGGCTGAAAACCCTCTATCGACGTGGATATGCAGGGGAGTTACGCACGACGTCCTCCTGATGCTTGACAGGCGCCGTAGTGATGTCATAATGACATCACCATGGAGCTACGCCCATTCGTCGAAGGCCTTCAGGCCGATCTCGAAGCGATTGCCGCAGTCGGTGATGACGACGTCGCCGAAGCCGCCAGGCGCCTGAGCGCCGCAGTCCGCGCATCCGCGGGACTGCGGTTGCTCGATGCGCTGGGCGAGGCGGCCCTCGAGCTGACGAACCAGCTCCCGTCAGGTCACGTGGAGGTGCGCGTCTCAGGGCAGGACCCGACGCTCGTCTACGTCGCGGACGAGGCGGAGGAGACTCCGCCCGCCCCGACGGGCGAGGTCGAGCTCGTCGCCCGGATTTCGCTGCGCCTGCCGGAGGCGCTGAAGGCCGCCGTCGAGGCCGCTGCCGCCCGCGAAGGCGTCTCCGTCAACACGTGGCTGGTCCGCTCGCTGACGCGGCTCGTCAGCTCAGGTGGAGGCGGCGGACGGCGCGGGCCCGGCAACCGACTCACCGGCTTCGGCCGGAGCTAAGGAGGAGAGATGTTCGCCCACCTGCCCTACGGACATGTTGAAGTACGCGTCGACTCGCGGGATCCCCGCAAGCTCGCGCCCGCCGGTTCGCTCGAGATCATCCGCCGCATCCGCGGCCGCCGGTCATGAGGCGCGAGGTCTTCGAGACACCCGGCGAGGTGACGCTCGACCTGCGGCTTCCCTCCGGGCGCATCGAGCTCGAGACGAGTCCCGAGAAGACCACCGAGGTCGAGCTGGACGCCCGCGGCGGCGCCGACCAGGTGCGCGAGTTGCTCGAAGACGCCCGGATCGAGCTCCGCGAGGCACGCGGCGGTCACGAGGTCGTCGTCGAGGTCGAGTCGAAGCGGGGGCTCGGGCTCGGCTTCCTACGCAAGGTCGAGGTCCGGCTGCATGTCCGCGCGCCCGACGGCGTGCACGTGCGGGCCGAGACGGCCTCGGCGGACCTCCGCGGGCGCGGGCAGTTCGGCTCGCTGCGGGCAAAGACCGCCTCGGGCGACGTGGACCTCGACCAGATCGCCGGCGATGCCGACGTCGAGGCGGCAAGCGGTGACGTCAGCCTCGGCGACGTCGGTGGCGCGACCGACATCGGCACGGCCTCGGGCGACATCCGGCTCGGCCGCGCCGCCGGTCCGCTCTCCGCTCGAGCCGCGTCCGGCGATGTCCGCGTCGACGAGGCGAGCGGCGGTGCGAAGATTCGCACCGCCTCCGGCGACCAGCGCATCGGCGCCGTTGCCGAAGGGAGCGTCGAGCTCCAGTCGATGTCCGGGGACATCGTCGTCGGTGTCCGTCAGGGGTCGAACCTCTGGGTCGACGCGCGCGCGATGAGCGGCGATCTCAACTCCGAGGTCCAGCTGGACGACATGCCGCTGTCGGATGAGGGCGGCCCGATGGTCGAGCTGCGCGCTACGTCCATGAGCGGCGACATCGACGTCGTCCGGGCGTGAGCCGAGAAGGAACGACCACGGCCGCGGGCGTCGCGGCGGGCTCCGCCTGGGCGCTTCGCCTTCCGGCCAGCCTGCGCGAGCGCGACTTCCGCCGCTTCTGGCTCGGCGAGACGGTCTCGCTGGTCGGAGACCAGATCACGCTGATCGCGCTCCCCCTAGTCGGGGTCCTCGCGCTGCACGCAAACGCGCTACAGATGGGCTACCTCGGGGCTGCGGCGCTGCTTCCGAACCTGCTCTTCTCCTTGCATGCCGGCGCCTGGCTCGACCGCCGTGGCCGCCGGCGGCAGGCGATGATCGCGACGGCGATCGGCCGGGCGGCGCTGCTCGTGACGATTCCCGTGGCCTACGCGTTCGGCGCGCTCACGCTGGCCCAGTTGTACGTGGTCAGCTTCCTGCTCGGGACGTTGAGCGTGCTCTTCTTCGTCGGCTACAGCACGCTCTTCGTCTCGCTCGTCCCTCGCGACCGGTACCTCGAGGGAACCTCACTGCTGAACGGGAGCCGCGCCTTCTCCTTCGTCGCGGGACCGAGCATCGGTGGGCTGCTCGTGCAGGTGCTCTCGGCGCCGGGGGCGCTGCTCGCCGACGCGTTCTCGTTCGTCGTCTCGGCGTTCGCGCTCGGCTCGATCGACCCGGTCGAGCCGCCGACCGAGAAGGCCGGGCGGGGCCACGTCAAGGCCGGGATCGACTACATCCGCCGCTCGCCGATCGTGCGGGCGTCGCTGCTCGCGACGGCGACGATCAATTTCTTCAACTTCGTCTTCTGGGCGCTCTACTTCCTGTACGCGACGAAGACGCTCGGCATCGGCGCCGGCCTGCTCGGCCTCGTCCTCGGCGCGGCAGC
>DATFXA010000268.1:0-5692 GCA_035258645.1 Gaiellaceae bacterium | reverse complement strand
TGCGCCAGCTCGCCGATGTCCGCGCCCGCGGCAAAGGCGCGGTCGTTGCCGCCGAGGACGATGCAGCGCACCGCCTCGTCGCGGTCGAGCTCGCCAAGCTGCTCGACCAGCTCGTCCATGAGCTCGTCGGAAAGCGCGTTGAGCGCTTCAGGCCGGTTGAGGAGGACGACGGCGACAGGACCGTCGCGCTCGACGAGGACGAGCGACATCGGCGGATCTTGCCAAGTGCCGCCGGGGGAGGAGCGAGCCCTCCCCCAGCAGTCGGTTCCTAAGGCGTCAGCGTCGAGTAGAAGACGTCGCTCGGGTTGTTCGCCGCGCGACTAACGGCCTGGTCGTAGAAGGGCCCGAAGATGTTGCCGATCGTGACCATTCCCTCATAGTCCCCGAGGAAGAACCCGCGAGCGAACGCGGCCTGCTCTTCGTCGAAGGGACCCGCAACGTGCGTTTCGGCCCAGTTGGCAGGGTTGGTGCAGGTCGCGTGGCAGTGTACGAACCAGTAGTCGGTGGTCAGGCCTGGCGCCGGCGTGTTATTGCGGAAGTCGTAGTACGTCACGCCCACGGTGCCGTCGGCTGCGACCTTGACGGTCGCCGTGAATGCCTGCTGGTCGAGCGTCGGGACGTTCGCCGGCGTCTTGTTGATCTTCACGGGGTCGCTCCATGTGAGGCCGCCGTCGGCCGACTCCGAGAAGAAGACCGTGTCGAGGCCGTCCGGGAGATCGTCGTCCCACACGACGTAGAGCTTCCCGCTCACACGGTCGACGGCGAAATCGGGCAGCTCGCCGCCACGGATGATCAGGTTGGGGTGGTCCGGATCGGTGGGGCCAGGGAAGCTGGGATCGATCGGTGCGATCAGGGTCGCCTTTTTCGACCACGTTTCGCCCAGGTCGGTCGAGCGGACGTCCGCGATGAACTGCCCGCGGATGTCCCGCTTGTGACTTGCGAAGACGACGAAGCCGTCCACGAGCGTCCTGTCAGGCAGGACGTTGATGATGCTGCCGATCGTCCCCGCCTGCGTTCCGGGGTTGTAGAGGACTCGCGGCGGCTCCCAGCTGGCGCCCCCGTTCGTCGTGCGTGAGAAGTACGCCTGCTGCACGAACGACGCCGCATGGAAGCGGCCGAGGTCCGACGGCGGGAAGCCGGGCGGCGAGACGAAGCGGTCCCACGCTGCGTACACGAAGTTCGAATCGAACGGGTCGGCAGTGATCGACTGCTTGTCGAGCCCGTTCGTGTTGTCGTCTGCTACCGCAACCGGCGTTCCCCACGACTCGCCGCCGTTCGTCGATTTCGACACGAGGACCGCGTTGTGCGTGTCGAATGCGTCGAAGGTCAGCGAGATCGCGTAAAGGTCGCCGTTCGGCGCGAACGAGTCCCAGGGGTCTGAGGCGCGGTCGAAGTCGCCGTTCGAGCACCTGGTGATCCCGGGGATGACGACGGGGTGCCAGGTGGCGCCGCCGTTCTTCGACCAACTCGAGACGAGTCCGCGGGCGCCGCCGTCGTTCCAACGGTCTTGCTGGTAGACGCCGACGATGTTGGACGAGTTCGTGGGGTTCACGTCCACGCGTGGCTCGGGCTCCGAGTTGGGAAAGAGCACGCTGCCGGCCGCGATTTGTGCGGCCGCGTTGTCGGCCGTGCAGCCCGTAAACGGGCTCGGCCCGGAGGCCGTGGCGGTCGACGAAAGCGTGTAGGGGCCGGCGGACGCAGTGCTCGCGAGCACGAGCGCCGCGACGCCGGCGGCGGCGAGGGTTACAAAGCGCATGGGGTCCTCCTCCTCGAGTTAGGTGGACTCTAGGCCGGTCGGGTCACCTCCGCTCCAGGAACCCCCGGATTGCCTCCTTCGCCTCGTCGCCGAGCATGGACAGCGCGAGCCAGTCGCGGGCATGGCCGACGGTCTCGTGCCAGGAGATGTCTCGCCACCAGTTGAGCTGCTGCTTCGTGTAGCGGATCGTCTGCGGCAGCTTCACGGCCAGCCGCTCGACGTAGTAGTCGACCGCTGCATCCAGCTCGGCCGTGGGAACGGCGCGATTCACGAGCCCCCACTCCTCTGCCTGCTGCGCGGGGATCTCGTCGCAGAGCAGCAGGATCTCGCGCGCCCGGCGGTCGCCGACGAAGATCGGTAGCCACTGGGTCGCGCCGCCGGCCGGGACCGAGCCGTGCTCAGGCCCCACGTGGCGGATGAACGCGTCGTCGACCATCACCGCCAGGTCACAGGCCATCTGCAGCTCGTTGCCGCCGCCGACCGCGATCCCGTTCACCCGCGCCACGGTCGGCTTGCCGATCTCGCGCAGGCGATCGTGCATGTCCTTGAAGGCGCCGAACCACTTCCAGTACTCGCGGGGGTTGTCCAGCAGGTCGGCGCCCCAGGCCTTCAGGTCGGCGCCGACACAGAACGCGCGCCCGGTGCCGGTGACGACCAAGACCCTGATCTCGTCGTCCCACGAGACGTCCTCACAGGCCCGCGCAAGCTCGCGCAGCATCCGGAAGTCGAAAGCATTGAGCACCTCGGGCCGGTTGAGCGTGATCGTCGCACGCGGCGGCGCCTTCTCGTAGACGATTCGCTCGAACCCGAGCTCGTCGGGCGAGACTGGCCGCGGCGCGTCGGGCTCGCTCACGGCCGCGAGCCTAATAGCATCGGCCCGATGTCGGGAGGGAACGCGCTCGCGGTGACGCTCAGCCTCATCGCGGGCCTCGCCGGCACCGTGCAGATCGCAGTGATGGGAAAGCTGGGCGACCGGATCGGCGTCGTACCGGCACTCGCCTTCGCCGCCGTCGTTGCCGCGGGCGTGGGCGTGGTCGCGCTCCTCGTGACGCGACGCTCCCTGGTCGGCTTCGCCCATGCCGCACATCAACCCTGGTGGCTCTGGATCGGGGGCCTGATGGGCGCCTTCGTCGTCTTCACGATCACCTTCGCAGGCCCGCGGATCGGCACGACGTCGACCGTCGCGGTCTTCCTCGTCGGCCAGTTCGCCGCCGCGATCGTCGTAGACCGCTACGGGCTCTTCGGGCTCGACCGGATCCCCGTGGGCTGGCCGCGTGTGCTCGGAATCAGCCTGGTGGCGGTCGGTGCGGCGCTGACCCTGAAGAAGTAGTTACTCGAGCTCGGCGAAGTAGACGCGGAAGGGAACACCCAGCCCCGGCGCGTCGTCGGCTGCCTTCATGAGCCCCTCCTGCGCGGCCTTCCACGTCTCCCGGTCCGGGAACTCGTACTCGAAGTAGTAGGCGACATCGGGCTCGCCCTGCGCGGTTCCCAGGATTTGCCCGTGCCTGATCGTGGCCGAAGGCACCTCGCGACGAGAGAGCTCGACGTGTTGCTCGTAGCGGTCCGGGTCGGGCGCTTCCTGGTAGAGGACGAAGACGCGGATCAAGACAATCGGACATTAACCGGGACGAGCCGAGGCGCACGGCGCGTTGTGACGAGGGTGAGCCACAAGACGAAGGTCTGGATCGCTCTCTGGACGGTGTACATCCTGTGGGGCTCCACCTACCTCGGGATCGAGCTCGCGTCCGAGACGATCCCGCCGTTCTTCGCGGCCGGCAGCCGCTTCCTGATCGCCGGCGGCCTGATGCTCGGCCTGGTCGCGTGGCGGCGGGGGGGACGGGTGCTTCGCCTGACGAGGGCGGAGCTTGCCTCGGCGGCCATCGTCGGCATCCTGCTGACGGGCTCGAACGCGCTGCTCTTCCTTACGGAGCGCCAGGTCCCGATCGGCCTTGCGTCCCTGATCATCGGGGCGATCCCGCTCTGGATCGTCCTGCTTCGTTTCGCCGCCCACGAACGGCCGGATCTCGTGTCGGTCGCCGGGCTCTTCATCGGCTTCGCGGGCATCGCGCTGCTCGTTCGGCCCGGCGGCGACTCGGGATCACTCGCCTACTTGCTGCTGACGGTGCTCGGCTCGTTCACCTGGGCGTTTGGCTCTTTCATCTCGCCCCGGCTGCCGGTGCCGCGAGACGCCTTCGCAGCGACCGCATACGAAATGCTTGCCGGCGGAGTCGTACTGATGACCGCGGCGTTGATCGCGTACAGCCCCCACCAGCTCAACCCCGCCCACTACTCGGCCCGCTCCCTTCTGGGCCTCGCGTACCTGATCCTCTTCGGCTCGCTAATCGGCTACAGCGCCTACGCGTGGCTGCTGGCGAACGCGCCGATCGGACAGGTCTCGACCTATGCCTATGTCAACCCGGTGATCGCGATCGCCCTCGGGGCGAT
The DNA here is from genome assembly GCA_035258645.1 of Gaiellaceae bacterium. GTDB lineage: Bacteria > Actinomycetota > Thermoleophilia > Gaiellales > Gaiellaceae > 13-2-20CM-68-14. The sequence goes on along the minus strand of DATFXA010000268.1, from coordinate 1,491 downwards.
CGTCCTCGGCGAGGCGATCACCTGGCGGATCGTCGGCGGCGCCTTGCTGGTACTCGCGGCGGTCGCGATCGTCGTGCGCAGGGAGTCGAAGACGGACGTCGCCGCCGAAGGCGGCTCGTTCAGCGGCGGAGCCGGCTCAGAGGCCGACGAGCTCGTCGGGTCTGACGGGCACCCGGTTGAGCTCCCGGCCCGTCGCGTCGCGGAGGGCTGAAACGACTGCCGCGGTCGACACGACCGTCGGCGGCTCACCCACGCCCTTGACGCCGTAGGGCGCGTCCGGCTCGGGCTCCTCCACGAGCTCCGCGTCCACTGGCGGCATGTCGAGCGTCGTCGGGATGAGGTAGTCGGTGAAGCTCGCGTTCGTGATCAGTCCGTCCCTGGTCTGGATCTCCTCCATCAGCGCGAGCCCCAACCCTTGCGCGGTACCGCCCTCGATCTGGCCGTAGACGGCTTGCGGGTTGAGCGCTTTGCCGACGTCCTGCGCCGCGCCGATCCAGACGACCCGTGTGAGCCCCAGGTCGACGTCGACCTCGGCGACAACGCGCATCGCGGCGCAGATGTAGGCCACGTGGGCACCGTCGCCGGTGACCTGGCCGGTCTCGGGATCGAGCGGCGTCGTGGGGCGGTGGTGGTAGACGCGCTCGACCTCGATCGTCTCGCCCGGGGGCAGCTTGCCCCGGCGCGCCAGCTCTTCGACGGCGGCGCGGCACGCGAGTTGGACGGCGCCTGCGGCCATCCAGGTCATCCGCGAGGCCGAGGCCGAGCCGGCGGAGCCGACGGAGCCCGTCGTCGCCGAGCCGAGCACGACGTCGTCGAGGTCGAGCTCCGTGCGAGCTGTCTGCAGGATCACGTTGACGACGCCCTGGCCGACCTCTGCGGCTGCGCAATGGACCTCTGCGGCGAGGCCGTCGTCGCCCGCGGTCAGCCGGACGCGGGCCGCGGTCGAGTCGTCGAACCCTTCCGAGTAACAGACGTTCTTGAAGCCGACAGCGAAGCCGATACCGCGCTTGACCCCCTCGCCGCGGGTCGTGTTGCCGGAGCCGCCCGGAAGGCGCAGCACGTCGCGCGGGAGCTCCTCGGCCTTGGGTACGGGCAGGGCTGCTGCGCGGCGGATCACCTCCGCGACGGGCAACGAGCCGGTGATCCTTTGGCCGGTCGGGAGCGACCCCCCGGGACCAAGCGCGTTCAGCAGCCGCAACTCGACCGGGTCGATCTCGAGCACGGCCGCGAGCTTGTCCATCTGCGCCTCGTGGGCGAAGCAGCTCTGGACGGCACCGAAGCCGCGCATCGCCCCGCAGGGCGGGTTGTTGGTGTAGACGCAAGTGCACTCGATCAGCGCGTTCTCGACCACGTAGGGGCCGCACGCGAAGCACGATGCGTTCGCGGTCACGGCCGCGGAGCTCGAGGCGTAGGCGCCGCCGTCGAGGAGGATCCGCGCGCGGACGTTGACGAGCTTGCCGTCACGGTTCGCGCGGTGCTCCATCCAGATCT
>DATFXA010000267.1:0-7976 GCA_035258645.1 Gaiellaceae bacterium | reverse complement strand
TCACGTGCTCGCCGCACACGGCCCGCCAGCCGTTCGCTGCGGGCTCGAGCGAGCTGAGCGGCGCCTTCGTGAACGTCCGCACCGCCGAGGCCTCGACCGTGTCCCGTAGCGCCTTCGTGATCGCGTGCCCGGTACGGTCGCCGACCTGCAGAAGCCTCTTGCGAGAGGATCCACCGCACTTCGCCAGCCGGTAGCCCCCGTTCTCGCGCGTGAACTCGACCCCGAGCTCCTCGAGCCAGTGAATAGCGCCCGGCGCCTCGCCGGTCAGGATCTCGACGAGCCGGCGGTCTGCCGTCTCGTGCGAGCTCTTCCAGACGTCCTCTGCGTGCTGTTCCGGCGAGTCGTCGTCGCCAAACGCGGCCTGTATCCCGCCCTGGGCCTTGGCCGAGTTGCAGGACTGCAGCGATCCTTTCGCAGCAAGCGCGACGCGGGCGCCGGCACGGTGCGCCGAGACTGCAGCGGCGAGGCCGGAGGCGCCGCTTCCGACGACGAGCACGTCGACTGACTCCGGCATGGGGCGGAGTCTAGCACTGTCCTTCTAATTCCATGCATTAGGAGTCCTTATCTATAGATCAAGGCTTAGCTGCTCTCGGCCGATGACGTGGAGATGACCCGCGGCCTGGGACTTCTCTCGCTGGTTGTCAGCCTGGTGGTCTCCGCGGTCCTCTTCTCTTCCGAGCTCAGCCACGGCGGCTCGAAATCGGCGAGCCCGAAGGAAAATCCGCTCGTCCAGCAAGCCAATTCCGTAGCCGCGGAGACGGTGATGCTGGAGGCCGAGCGGGAGCTGGCCGCTTACCAGGCCGAGCAGGGCACGTTCGCTGGCGCCACCCTCAATGGCGTCCCGGGCGTCACCCTTCTTCACGCCGAGGCGACTGCTTTTTGCGTGCAGATCAGCTCTGGAGCCGGCGTCCTCTACGACGCCGGGCCAGGCGGGACGCTCAGCTCAGACCGCTGCTAGAAGCGGACCGCCTGACCGGCCGTGGCCAGCTCAATCGCCTCGTCGAGCGAGAGGCTCGCCCCACGCCGGAGCTCCTCCTCGAACCGGCCGGGCTCGAGCCTCAGGCGGGCGGTCTCCTGGTAGACGTCGATCCAGGGCTGGCGCTCCGGCGTCGGCGCCGTCCCAATCGACTCGAGCACCGCCCCGGCCGCGCCGAACAGCGCCGCGGCCCTCGCGCCGTCGCCACCCGCGGCCGCGATCCCGGCCGCGGTCTCCAGGCACTCGGCAACTGCGCGGGGCTCGTTGAGCCGCCGCACGATCGACAGGCTCTCTTCGACGAGCTCCTGCGCCCGCCCGAGGTCGCCGCGAATCACGATCGCCGAAGCGAGTGAGCGAAGACACGCCGCGACGAGCTGGGGCGTCCCGCCCACCCGGGCCAGCGCCAGCGCCTCCTCGCAGCGCTCGATTGCGGCGTCGACGTCACCCAGCGCGAGCTCGATCAGGCCGAGGTCATGTGCCGCAGTCGCCGCGTTGAAGGTCGACCCCAACCTCAGCGCCAGGCGGCCACCCTCGTCGTAGAGATCACGCGCGCGGTCGAAGTCCTGGCGGAAGAAGGCGATGTTGCCGAGGTTCGTGAGCACTGCCATCCGCCGCTCGTCGTCGTCGAGCTCAAGGGCGACGTCCAGGCTCGCCTCGAACGCCTCCTCGGCCGCCTCGATGTCACCGTCCTCGGCGGCGAGGACGCCGAGACCGTTCAGCGCCTTTGCCCGTGAAACAAGCGGCGCGTCGGGAGCAGCGGCGAGCGCGCTCTCCAATCCCGCCCGCCCCTCGCTCAGGTCCGCGTGCAGCTGCCAGAGGCGCCGCAGCGCGCCGGCAAGCCGAAGCGCGGTCAGCCCGTCGCCGCTTTCGAGCGTGAACGCAAGGGCCGCGCGGAAGTTGTCGCGCTCGGCGTCCAGGCGGTTGGCCCAGACGTCCTGGCCCGGGCCGTTCAGCTCGGGCTCCCCCTCTTCCGCGAGGCCGGCGAAGTATGCAGCATGGCGGAGACGGAGCTCGTCCTCCTCACCGGCCGCAGCGAGACGCTCCACCGCGTACTCGCGGACGATCTGCAACATCGTGAACCGGCGCTCTTGTGAGCGCATGTCGACGACGAGGCTCTTGTCTGCGAGTGACCCGAGCAGTGGAAGCACGTCATCGGCTCCGCCGTCACCGCAAACGGACTCGGCCGCCACGAGCGTCCAGCCGCCCACGAAGACGGAGAGGCGCCCGAAGAGCTGCCGTTCGCTGACGTCGAGCAGGTCGTAGCTCGAGTCGATCGCTGCCCGGAGCGTCCGGTGCCGCTCGGGCGCATCCTCGACGGCCGCGGGGAGCTCGAGCCTCCGGCCGAAGCGCTCCAGCAACTCGCCCGGACTGAGGATCTTCACTCGGGCTGCGGCGAGCTCGATCGCAAGCGGCAGCGCGTCGAGCGCTGCGCAGAGAGCAACGACGTCGGCCAGGTTCTCCGCAGTCAGCTCGAAGTCCCGCTTGGCCGCCTGGGCGCGGGCAACGAAGAGCGCGACGGCAGGCGCGGCGCGGGCCGCCTCGACGTCGTCGCCTTCGCCCGGCAGCGCAAGCGGCCCGACCGGGAACTCGTGCTCGCCCGTCAGGTGCAGGACCGCGCGGCTGGTGACAAGCAGCAGTAGCTCGGGGGAGGCCGCAAGCAGGCCACCGAGCAGCGGCGCGGCCTCGGTCAGCTGCTCAAAGTTGTCGAGCACGAGCACGGGAGGCTCATGCGCAAGGCGGTCGGCGAGCGCCTCTTCGACCGCCCGGCCACCGGCGGTGACGTGCAGCGCGTTCGCGATCGTCGAGGCGACCAGGCCAGGATCTTCGAGATGGGAGAGATCGACGAAGACTGCGCTCCGGCGATCCTCTGACGCGAGCCGGCGCGCGATCTCGGTCGCGAGCCTCGTCTTGCCGACACCGCCCGGCCCTGTCAGCGTCAGCAGGCGCGCGTCGCCTGATCGCAGCAACTCCGCGGCATCGCGCAGCTCGCGCTCGCGGCCGAGCAGCGGCGTGGGTGCGGCCGGCAGCTCGAGCCGGCGCTCGACGACACCGTCCGCCGGCGCGGCGAGGCTTTCGTCCTGTACGAGGATCGCCCGCTCGAGCGACTGCAGTGCCGGCCCGGGCTCGATCCCGATTTCCTCGATCAGCGTCTCCCGCGCCGCTCGGTACTCGGCCAGCGCGTCCGACTGACGCCCGTCTCGGTAGAGGGCAAGCATCAGCTGCGCCCGGGCACGCTCCCGCAGTGGTTGCGCTGCGACGAAGGAGTGGAGTCGCGGAATCAGCTGTTCGTGACGTCCGAGTGCAAGTTCGGCCTCGGCGAGATCTTCGAATGTGCTCAGGCGAAGCTCCTCCAGGCGGGCAGCCTCGTGCGCGGCGAACTCGGAGTAGACGACATCCATGAGCGCCGCCCCGCGCCAGAGCGCATCCGCCTCGGAAAGCACCCGCGCGGCAAGCTCGGCGTCGTCGGCAAAGAGGGCGGCACGGCCTTCGGCCGCGAGGTGCTCGAACCGCCTGCTGTCGATCGTCTCCTCCGGCGCGTTCAGCTGGTACCCGGTCGGGGTGGTCGCCAGCACGACGCCGCGCCCAACCCCGGCCTCCAGCGCATCGCGCAGCCCGGACACGTGCACTTGAAGGGCGTTCTTCGCACGGGCCGGCGGGCTTTCGCCCCAGAGGGCGTCGATCAGCTTTTCCCCGGAAACGGACCTGTTGGGCTCGAGCAGGAGCGCGAGCAACACCTTGCGCTGATTCCCTCCCGGAATCGGGATCTCGGAGCCGCCGCGATGCACTTCGAGCGCGCCGAGAATCCTGTACTCGAGCTGTGTTTCGACCGTTCCCGCCTCCTTCAACCAGCCTTAAGCGGAGCTTAAGCGGGCAATGGGACTATCGCTGCGCCGTCAGTCAAGGAAAGAGCCGCAGGAGACCGTGAGAGGAGCCGCAAGTGCCGACCGCAGGCACCACCAGCCTGAATCGCCGGTATCGGACACGAAGCTTCTGCGGCGGAGAGGGGCGCGCGCGAGCGGCCGGGAGCCGTCACCCGGCCGCCCTCGCGTCTAGCCCCTTAGCCCCTGTCCTGACCGACCAGATTGCGGAAGGGGGCGTGATGATCGCCTCGAGCAGCTTCGACGGCCACTAGACGGCCTCACCAGACGGACCGGAGCAATGCGGCGACCTCGGCAGGCTCGGCCTTCCGGGGATTCGCATTTGCTCCACCGCGTTGCGAGGCGGCGTAGCCGAGCTCGTCCAAGTCCTCTTCGGGCACGCCGAGATCTCGTAGCCGCTCGAAACCGCCGAGTCGCGCCAGCTCCTGCACCCTCGCGATCGGGTCGTCCGTTCCAAGTGCGTCGCCGAAGCGCGCGATCTCAGCGCCGGCGACCGGCTCGTTGAACCGAAGCGCCGGCGGGAGGCAGATCGCGTTCAGCGCGCCGTGCGGCAACCCATAGCGGCCGCCGACCGCCTGGGCCATCGCGTGAGCGAGGCCGAGACCCGCAATCCCTAGGGCATGGCCGGCGACGTCGGCGCCCGCAAGCAGCTTCGTCCGGGCTGGGCGGTCATTCGGGAAGGCGACGACCCGCGGCAGCGCCTCGTTGATCGTCCGGGCGCCCTCGAGGGCGAGCACGTCTGCCTCAGGCGTCCGTCCCTTGACGTACAGCGCCTCGGCGCAGTGCGCGAGGGCGTTCATCGCGGTGCCGACCGTCACCTCGAGCGGAAGCCCAAGGGTGAGGTTCGGGTCGTAGACGATGCCGGCAAGGCTCGCCCCCACGCCGCCGCCCTTCATCCGGCGATCGTGGTCCCGGATCCCAAAGCTGCTCGCCCACTCCGAGCCGGCGTAGGTTGTCGGCACGGAGACGACCGGCAGGCCGGTGGCCGCGGAGACTGCCTTCGTGAGGTCGATCGCACTGCCCCCGCCGACCGCAAGCAGCCCGTCCGCATCCTCTGCCGCCGCGGCGATCTCGTCGATCCGGTCACTGGGCACCTCGGTCCAGAGTCCTACCGCGGGCAAGTCGAGGTGAGACCAGCGCTCGCTCGCGATGAGAAGCGGCCGCTCGATCCCGAGCTCGTCCAGCAGGCCGGGAAGCTCCCGCAGCCCCCAACGGACAATCACGAGGAAAGTTTCGCCCGAGCGAAATCGACGAACGCTTCCGCCGCGCGCGTCGGCGATCGTCCCGCCGGGCGGACGAGCGAGATCTCACGAATGGGCTCGTGTCCCTTGACGCGGGCCGCCGCAAGCGTCCCCGCCGCGAGCTCGGCCTCGACCCCCGAGCGCGAGATGAACGTGACGCCGTACCCGGCCGCGACCGCGCTCTTGACCGATTCCTGCAGACCCAGCTCTAGCTTGACATCCAGGTCGCGGAGCCGGACGGGGCCGCCGCGCAGCTCGTCCTCGATCACCTGCCGGACGCCGGCGCCTTCCTGCATCAGGATCAGGTGCTCCCCGCGCAGCTTGTCGAGGGTCACCTCCTTCCCGGCAAACGGGTGGCCGGGGGGAACGACGAGGATCACCTCGTCCCGGAAGAAAGGCTCGAAGACGACCCCGCGGAAACGCGGCGAGGCGCCGACGATTCCGAGCTCGAGCTCGCGTTCGGCCACCTGCTCGATCACCCGGTTCGTGTCCGAGATCGACAGAGCGATGCTGAGCTCCGGGTGCCGGCGCTGGAACTCGCCGAGCAGAAGCGGAACGACCGTGCCACCCGGCCCGGTCGAGGCGCCCAGCCCGAGCTCGCCCCGCAGCACGCCGTCCTCGCCCTCGAGCTCGTCGAGCAACTGTCCCTCCAGCGCGAGCATTCGCTGCGCCGACCGGTACAGACGCTGCCCGGCCTCAGTCGGCTCGACGCGCCGGCCCGAGCGGTCGAGCAGCTTGGTGCCGAGCCGTTGCTCGAGCGAGCGAATCTGAAGGCTGACGGCCGGCTGCGTCACACCGAGCCGCTCCGCCGCCTGGGAGAAGCTCTTGCGGTCGACGACCTCGCAAAAGGCGGCAAGCTGGCGCGTGTCCATAAGAAATCATTATTCCAGCGTCGTGACGGCCGGTGCCAGCAGGTATCGAGAAATGCGGCTGAGCAGGCATTTCAGACCGACTCCGGCAAGCCGCGATGTCGGCTCGTATCGGCCCGTTATGCGTCGTTCGTTTGCACGGCGTTTGCAGCCACCAGCGGTGTAGCCGGGCGTCGAGATTGCCTCCAGCTAAGAAGCCGACCCGTAGAAGTAGTACGCGTTGGGCATACCCGCGTGAACCTCGAACTCAATGTTCCGACAGCCGGCGCCCGGCGAGTATCCGACCTGATCCGTCGCCACGAGAACGCCGTTGACGTAGACGTCGAACTTCGCGGCGTTGGGGCCGTTGTCACCACTGAAGATGTACCAGTGCTGTCGACAGGAGTTCTGCCATGAGTACCAGTCAACGTCTCCGCCTGGGTAGATCGTCGTATCTCCTGAGTTCGGAAGATCTTGAACGCCGTCCGAGCCAGGGTCGCTAGGTCTCTGCGTTGCCGTCTCAAGAGTGTCGTTCGGCTCGTAGCCGTCATGGGTGAGGCAATGGATTACTGCCTCTACGCTCGGTCCGGCGGGCTGGTAGACGCGCCGCCCCGATGCACAAATCAACACTCTGACCACGACCGACGTCGCCGGGGCACAGGACGCGCCCGTGCGCGAGCGTACTGTCGCGAGAGAGGCAGTCGGGGATAATGACAACTCTGTAGTGACCGGACCGATGCCGGGCAGCGAATCGAGTTGCTCGACCGTCGCGGTGCTGAGATGAACAGGACCGCTCGACAGGACGCCGGCCGACGCACCCGTCCCGGAAGCCGCGGCCGAGGGAGCGGCCGCCCCACGCTTCGGGACGACGACCTGCTCACCGTCCGCGAGCGGAGCGGCCAGGTTGATGAGCGCGAGCTCAGGCTATGCCCCCGTTGTGGCAGTACTTCCTGCGGCTGCGAAGCAGAGGTCTTCGTCTCGGTGCCCAAAGGAGCCCGTCTGACTGTGCCTTCGCGCAGTTTCCCTGCTAATGGCCCATTTCTGGGCACCGTTCGGAGCTCGGAGCGGGCTCCATCGCGCCGTCGTGGTGCCCGTGTCGGCGCTCGAGCTCATAGTGGCACGAGCTAACCCCGCCGGCCCCCTTGGAGTCCCGCGTGCGCGAGACACCCGCGAAGACCAAACAGGTCCTAAACTGAGCCGGTGGTCGCGACGCCCGAGCGTGTGAAGCCGAAGCTGCGAGGGGTGTTCCACGAGCTCGGCTTCTACGCCGCGGTCGGCCTCGGCGTCGCGCTCGTCCTGACGGCCCAGGACGTCCGTGCGCGCACGGCCGCAGCGATCTTCGCCGGCTGCGTCGCGGCCTGTTTCGGCGCGAGCGCGCTCTACCACCGGCCGACTTGGAGGCCTGCGGCGCGCGCCCGGCTAGCTCGGCTCGACCACGCCGGCGTCTTTTTGCTCATCGCCGGCACATACCTGCCCTTCGGACTGCTCGTCATGTCGACCGATTGGGCGGTGCCGATGTTGACCGTCGTCTGGAGCGGCGCGCTCGCGGCGATCCTGCTGAAGCTTTTTTGGGCCCGAGCGCCGAAAGTTCTCTCGGCCGGGATTGCGCTCGGACTCGGATGGGCGGGCGCGGCTGCCTTCCCGCAACTGCTGAAGCTGCAGCTACCGGGCCTTTTGCTGGTCGTCGTTGGCGGACTCCTCTACACGGCCGGCGCGATCGTGTACGCGCGGCGACGGCCCGATCCCGCGCCACAGGTGTTCGGTTACCACGAGCTCTTCCATGTGCTGACAGTCGCCGCGGTCGGCTGCCAGTACGGAGCGATCGCGTTTTATGTCCTCCCGCGCGGCTAGCTCAGGCTGTTGCTGAGGAGTAGAGTGGCTGGACTGGCCCTGCTCTTAGAAGTCCGGCCCCGAGCCCGCAACCCACCAACGCGTGAACCGCGCGCAAGGCGAGGAGCTTGAGGCGAACGGAGTTCGTCGCGGGGCCAGCTTCTGCAAGGGCTTTCCGCGCCCCAGTCTCGGCAAGGAGCCC
>DATFXA010000266.1:0-5914 GCA_035258645.1 Gaiellaceae bacterium | reverse complement strand
TCGTTCGTCGTCAGGCCCATGCGCTGCTCCTGCAGGGTCAGCCGAAGCTCGACGCCAAGCGGCCCCTCCAACCGGTCGGCTGCCATCTGCAGCGAAGCCAGGAAGCTGAGACCAGCCTCGAGAGTCACGACCAGCAGGTCGATCAACTCGGGTAGCTCGTAGTCGATTGCCTCCGTCCGCTCGCGCGCTCGGCGGTCGAGGATCAGCATCGGCAGGATCCAGCCCACGATTGCGAGGAAGATGACGCCGAGCACGATGAGTCCGGACGGAAAGCCGGTCGTGATCGCGAGCCAGAGCCAGGCGAGGGGGAGCACGCCGGCGAGGAGGATCCGGTAGCCGACGACCATCCGCGGGCTCGTCTCGTACAGGCCGGCGGTGATGAGCTTCTTGCGGATACCTGCTTCACCGTCGGTGAAGATGCTTGGAGCAGCGGCCCCGATTCGGTCTGCAAGTCGTTGAAGGACACTCCCCTGAGGCTCCAGGCCGCCGTCTACATTGGACTCCGCAGCAAAGCCGTAGGATCCGATCTGATCGAGCGTGTCCGCCGTCTTCGCCTGCGAGAACCGCCACCCCTGGAGGATGAGCGTGACGGCACCTGCCAGGAGCAAGAGACCAAGCAGGAGAACGAGTATCACGGAAAGCCTCCTTAGACCTTGAAGTCGACGATTCGTTTGATCACGAGCGACCCGGCCACGATCATTACCGCGCCGACGACGAGGATGACGTGTCCCGACGTGTGTGTGAAGAGCGGCTTCATGTAGCTGGGGTTGATGGCGGAGATCAACAGGAGCAGGGCTACAGGAAGGAACGACACGATCCAGCGAGACATCCGCCCCTGAGCAGTAAGGGTGCGGATAAGACGGCGAAGGGCCTGGCGCTCGCGGATGTTCTCGACCACGCGGTCGAGCACCTCGGCCGAGTTGCCGCCGGTCTGCCGCTGAAGCGACGAGACGAGTGCGACCTGCTCGACGTCGCGACTGTTCATCCGACGGGCGACGGTGCTGAGCGAGTCCTCGAGCGGGATGCCGAGCTGTTCGTCGGCAATCACGCGCTGGAACTCGCTCCGCGAGGGCTCGGCGGCATCGTTTACGACGAGGGACATCCCGCCGACGATGCTGTGGCCGGCGCGCAAACCCGACGCGACGACGTCGAGGTTGTCGGGAAGCTGCTCGGCGAATGCCCGCCGCGTCCTATCGATTCGGTTCAGGACAAAGGCACGGACGAGGAAAGGCACGGCGAGCCCCAGCAAGGCCAGGATGCCCGCGACGAACGTGCCGAGAACCCACATCACCAAGAGCGTGAGGATCAGCGTTCCTGCGAGGAGCTGTACCGGCGGAATCTTGATGTTGGCGAGCTCCAGTCCCTCGGTGAACGATTGCCACCACCGTGTCTTCTCGAGGGACTGCTCCGTGCCTTCGAAAACACGGCTGGCCAGGGGCTCGCGTTCTTCCTGGGCAGCGGGTCGCGTCGTCGACACGAAATCGGAGAGGCGCGCGCGAACCGTGCTCCCGGTCGGACGCACGGCCAGGAATAGCCCCATTCCAATCAGCCCTCCGACGAGCAGGGCGACGACCAGGAAAGCCACCCATGAGCGCCAGACCCGGTTCTGGAGCGGCTGTGTGACCCGCTCCGTCTTCGCCGCCGGCGCGGTGTATGCGGTCTTCGCATTGCCGATTCCTGCGACCGAGACGCTCACACGGGCCTTAGTGCCCGGATCGAGCAGCGACTTGTACGTGACGACGTACTGGTTCGCCAGCTTCAGGCCTAGCTGGTCGTAGATCTGCGCGAGTTCGGCTGTGTTTCGAGCCTCCGAAAAGGATCCCCCGGTCGCCGCAGCGAGCCCCTGCAGCGATCCAGGACGGAAAGTCGCGCCGCGCAGGCCGACGCTGTAGACGCGAATGTGCGCCTTGTTTGCAAGGTTGGCGGCCTGCTCGAGGCTGAGGGTGCTACCGGTATCTCCGCCGTCAGAAAGAATCACGATGACCCCGGTCTGCAACCCGGCAGCCTGGATCTGCGCGACTGCCGTGGCTATCGCGTCGTAGATGTGCGTCCCGAATGCGAGGCGCGGCGTCTGCGCCAGGGCTGCGTCGATCTTCGACTGAGAGCCCGTGAACGGGAGCGCGAGCCTGTTCGAGGAGTTGAACGTGACCAGAGCAATCCGTTGATTGACGTTGCGCCGTGCCGCGAAGGCACGCGCGGCGTACATCGCGCCTCGGATCGGTGCTCCGCGCATGCTGTCGCTTGCGTCGATCACGAGCGCAACGCCCCCGGCAAGGGCGCTCGCCGGGGCAACTCTGGCGCCCAACACCTGCTTGCCATTCTCTAGGACCGTGAAGCGCGAGGACTCCACCCGCTGGCCCGACGGCAGCGCTACCACGAGCTCGCGATCGGGCCAAGCGGCCTTACCGGTCGGCGTGATCTGGACCCCCGTCCCGGCCGCGGCAGCCACGACGCAGGTAGCGGCCGCGGCCAGTGCCGCAGCGAGGGCGATGATAAACCGTTTGTTCATAGGGCCGGGCGCTCCGCTGCCGCGCCGTTGCCGGCGAGGGAGCCCGGGTTAAACATGCTCAAGGGGAGCGAGACACCTCGCTTCTCGAACTTGTGCAGTGACGCCGGGCGGAGACCGGTGCAGGCCAGGTTTCCGACGATCTTGCCGTCGCTGGCCATTTCGCCGAACTTGAAGCTGAAGAGGTCCTGCAGGGTGACGACCTCGGCCTCCATCCGCTGCACCTCCGTGATCGCCGTGACGCGTCGCGACCCATCCTCGAGCCGCTCGAGGTGGACGATGAGGTCGAGTGCCGACGAAACCTGCTGCCTGATCGCTCGTACGGGCAGCTCATACCCGGCCATCAGCACCATCGTCTCGACGCGCGACAGCGCGTCGCGCGGCGAGTTCGCGTGGACGGTCGAAAGCGAACCGTCGTGACCGGTGTTCATGGCCTGAAGCATGTCCAGCGCTTCGGCGCCGCGGACCTCGCCCACGATGATCCGGTCGGGCCGCATGCGCAGTGAGTTGCGGACGAGCTCCCTGATCGGTACCTCGCCTTCGCCTTCGATGTTCTTCGGCCGCGACTCGAGCCGGAGCACATGCCGCTGGTTGAGCCGAAGCTCGGCGGCGTCCTCGATCGTGACAATCCGATCCTCGTCGGGAATCGCAGAGGAGAGCGCGTTTAGAAGCGTGGTCTTCCCCGAGCCGGTACCGCCGGAGATCAGGACATTCAGCTCAGCCAGGACGCAACGCTGAAGGTACTCAACCGACTCTTCGCTGAGCGTCCCGATCTTGATCATCTCGTCGAGCGTGAGCCGCTTCTTGCTGAACTTCCGGATCGTGATCAGCGGCCCGCTCAGGCTGAGCGGCGGGATGATGATGTTGACGCGGCTTCCATCGCCGAGCCGTGCGTCGACCATCGGGGAGGATTCGTCCACGCGCCTCCCGACCTCGGCGACGATCTTGTTGATGATCCGGCGCATGTGGGACTCGTCGTCGAAGCGCACGTTCGTGTCGAAGAGACGGCCGTGGCGCTCGATCCAAACGTCGTAGGGGCCGTTGACCATGATCTCGGAGATGCTGTCGTCCGCGAGCAACCGCTCGAGGGGTCCGTGGCCTAGCGCGTCATCGGCAATTGCCGAGGCGAGCCGCTCGCGGTCGTCGCGCGAGATCCCCTGCTCCTCGGACAGGTGGCGGCGTATGTCGGCAAGCACGCGCTCGCGGAGAGCGATCGGGTCCATGCTGACGTTGAACAGCTGCGGACCCAGGTCTCCGATTACCGCCATGTGCACTCGGTTCTTGACCTCCGCGAACGGATCGTCGCGCCCCGGCGTCGGTGCGCGACGCGCAGTGGTCAGTCGCTCGTGTAGTTCCATCATCGTCTCCTCGCGCTCAGGCGCAGTCGTCTCGGCGGCTCTTCGGCCGCCGCGTCAGGTTGCGAAGAATTGCCATCGACGGCGAGCAGCGGGCCCGTGTCCGCAGGCTTCTTCTCTTTCTTCTTCCCCCAGCCTGTACGCCGTTCGGGCTCGGCCGGCTCGGCGTCGAGTTGCCCCTCGCGCCGTAAGAACTCGTCCGCAAGCGACTGAAAGGCTTTCGCAGCTGCGGAGTCGGGCTTGGCGAGGACGAGCGGGACGCCTTCGTTGACGGATCTCGGGACGTCGACGTCACTGGGAACATTGACGTTTGGTTCCTTGCCAACGACCGCAAGCACGTCGTCGTCGTCGATTCCGACCCGACTGTCCGCTCGGTTGAGCACTAGGACGATGCGATCTGGGTCATACCCCATCAGATCGAGCGTCTCGAGCCCGAGGCGCGTGTTCTTGAGAGACAACGTGTCGAGTGTCCCTACAAGGCAGAGGTAGGTCGAGTTGTCGATCGCCGAGATGACCTCGGGAGTGAATCCCGGCGAACTGTCGAGCACGACGAAGTCGCTCGTTGCACGGAGCAAGGGATAGACCTCTCGTAGGAACTCGGGCCCAACCGAGCTCGCTTGGTCGGGACGCGTCGGAGCGACAAGCACGCGGACTCCGCTCTCGTGTGGCATCACGAACGCCTCGAGCTTGTCGGCGTCGAGTGACCCGCCCGACTGGACGAGGTCGTACATCGTCTTTTCAGGCCGAACGCCCATCGCGAGTGCGAGGTCGCCGAACTGGAGATCCAGATCGACTGCCGACACCGCGTTCCCGGAGCGCGCGAGAGCGGTGGCAAGGTTGGCTGCCGTGACGGTCTTGCCCGTGCCGCCCTTGGGGCCGAGGACGCAGATCATGGGAGCGTTGCCGTCGGCTCCCCGGACGGTGCTGGTTGCCCGCTTCCGGACGAGCACTTTCTGGATCATGAAATTGACCTGCTCCGGCGACTCCGGCAGCCGGACCGCGTCGTCGGCGCCGACTTCGAAGACCCGGCGCAAGAAACCCTCCGGCGCGTCCTGGGCCAGCACGACAACCGGCATCCCCGGACGCGACTTGACAACGCTTCCGATCAGGAAGAGAGCGCGCTCGGAATAGCCGGTGCAGGCGATCACGAGCAGGTCGGTCGGTGTCTCCTGGAGCGTCGTCCAGCTCTCGTCGACCCCTCGAACGATTCCGACGATCTGGATGTCCGTGCTCGCCGGAAGGGCCGACCGAACGGCCGACTCGTCGATGCCCGCGTCTAGCGAGACCAGCGTTCTCGTCGGATGCTGCACCTAGCCGCCTCCGAAGAGATTCGCGTTCGGCTCGAGCGCCGGCGGAGTCTGACGGGCCTTGTTCGCCGGCCGCAGAACGAGCCAAATCTGCCCGTTCTGACCGGCATAGGCGAATCTCGCAGCCTTCGAGGTCGGCACCCGGAGGATATAGGTGCCGGAGACGGGCGCCGAGCTCCCTGTTGTTGCCTGCGTCGGCGAGACGAGCACGAGGACGTTCGACATCAGAAGGCCCAATCTGCCCTGCAGCTGGGCGTAGACGTCGACGTGATCACCGGCCTGGACATCGGGCGAGAGTCCGTGGGCGGCGTCGAGTGTCGGCAAGCCTATGGCTCGCCAGCCGCCCGTCAGCTGCACCGCGAGCGCCCCGACCGATTGGGTCGTGAAATCGCTAGTCGTCAGCTGCTGGCTCGGATAGATGTCCGCTGCCGCGACTCTTCCCTGCAGTACGGCCGGATCGCTGATCGCTCCGAGCTTGAGCTGCCCCTTGGGGATCGTGGTTACGACGAAGACGTTTTGCTCGGCGATGGTGGCCCCGGAAGTTCCCTTCGGGATCAGCCTTTTCGCGACGAGAACCGTCACCGGCTCGGTCGATCCCTTGACGCTGCTGCGGTAGTGACTCAAGTAGACGAGCAGGAGGATCGCCGCCAGGACCGCCGCCGCGACCCCAACCACGATCGTCCCCTGCCGGGTCTTCAACAGACGGCTTGGCGCAAGATTTTCCACGTTTGTTCTCCTCCTATCTC
>DATFXA010000265.1:0-4255 GCA_035258645.1 Gaiellaceae bacterium | reverse complement strand
AAGGTGCTGGGCACCCACGTGACGCAGGCCGGCTCGCTCGTGGCGCCCGACCACCTGCGCTTCGATTTCTCTCACGGCGCCTCGCTCAAGGATCGCGAGGTCGAGCAGATCGAAGAGCTGGTGAACGAGCAGGTCCAGGCCGACACGCCGGTCGCCCAGTCCGAGATGGATCTCGACGCGGCGCTCCGGATGGGCGCGATGGCGCTGTTCGGCGAGAAGTACGGCAACCGCGTGCGCGTCATCAAGATCGGCGACTTCTCGACCGAGCTCTGCGGCGGCACCCATCTCGACCGCACCGGCGAGATCGGCCTCTTGAAAGTTGCCGGCGAGGGCGCCGTCGCGTCGGGCGTGCGCCGCGTCGAGGCCGTCGCCGGGCCCGCGGCGATCGAGAATGTGGCGCGCAAGGAAGCGGCGCTGCGCGAAGCGGCCGAGTTCCTGAAGATCGGCCCGCTCGAGGTGCCGCGGCGGCTGCAGAAGCTCCTGGAGGAGCAGCGCGCGCTCGAGAAGCAGCTGACCGAGCTCGAGGGCCGGCTCGCCCGGTCGAAGGCCGAGGACCTGGTCAAGGCGGCGCGTCAGGTCAACGGGGTGGCCGTGATCGCCGGCCGGATCGACGGCCTGGACGCCGACGGCCTGCGCGCGGTCGCGGACACCCTGCGAAACCGCCTGGGTTCGGGAATCGTCTGCGTGGGGAGTGTCGTCGACGGCAAGGTCAACCTGGTGGCCGCGGTGACGAAGGATCTCACGTCGCGGTTCCAGGCGGGCAAGCTCATCCAGGAAGTGGCCAAGGCCGTCGGCGGAGGCGGGGGCGGTCGGCCCGACCTTGCCCAGGCCGGCGGCAAGGATCCGGCCAAGCTTGACGCGGCTTTGGAGCTGGCCTACGCCTTCGTGGCGCGCGCCTCGGCCTGACGGCTGGGAAGCCTCCCTGGGTTAGAATGTTCGATGATGGGCCTGGGACGAATCCTGGTCGTTGACGACGAAGCTCCCGTGCGCGAGGTCCTCACCGAGTACTTCTCCACGGAGGGGTACGCTGTCGAGGCAGCCGGGAGTGGGGTCGAGGCGCTGACGGTGGTCCGGAGCGGTCGGGCCGACCTGGTCCTGCTCGACGTTCGCATGCCCGGGCTCGACGGCGTGCAGGTCCTGCGCCGGATCCGCGAGATCGACGACCGCGTCCCGGTCATCATGGTGACCGCCAACGAGGATGTCGGCCTGGCCAAGGAGACGCTCAAGCTCGGCGCCTTCGACTACGTGGCGAAGCCCTTCGACTTCGATTATCTCGATCGGGCCGTCGCGGCCGGTCTGGCGCGGGTGGTAGAGCGGGCGCCGGGTCGCGCCGGGGACGGCGACCCGTGGAAGACCCTGGCCCGCGCCGCGTTCGCGGCCGCGCGCGCCATGGCCTCGCGCGCGCGGGCCTCGACCGGGGAGCGGCTCGAGACGGCCGCGCTCGCGGCGGCCCGCGAGGTCGCCGCCGGCCGGTACGCGGCCGCCGACGAGTCCCTCACCGAGATGCAGCTGCTCCTCGACATCGCCGCCGAGCTCGGTGATCTCCCGGCCGCAGACCGGGCGCTCGTGGAGTCAGCGCTTGAAGCGGCGCGCCGGTCACTCACTCCCGCCGGCTGAGCGGCGCCGCCGGCCGCATCGCGGCCCGGACGTCGAGCCGCATCTCAAGATCCTCCACACGGTCGCGGAGGCCGTCAGCCGCACGCTCGACGTCGAGGAAGTTCTGCGCACCGCGGTCGACGCCCTGACCCGCGTCACCGGCCACGAAATCTCGAGCCTGCACCTCTTGTCCGAGGACGGCAAATCGCTCGAGCTGCGCGGCGAGCGCGGCATGTCGGCGCGCCTACGCGAGGTCAACCGGAGCCTGCCCGTCGGCGCCGGGCTCATTGGACGGGTCGCCCTCACCGGCAAGACGATCCGGCTCGACCGGAACTACGAGGACCCGAACGTCCTGCCGAGCGCCAAGGCCGCCGTCCGGCGCGAGCAGATCCTCGGCTTCGTATGCGTGCCGATCCACAGCCGCGGCCACATCCTGGGCACCTTGTCGCTCGGCCGCAAGACGCTCGAGCCGTTCGACAAGCCCGAGCTGGCGCTCTTGCAGGCCGCCGCCGACCAGATCGGGCTGGCCCTCGACAACGCGCGCCTCTACTCCGAGTCGCTCCGCCAGCTCGACGAGCTCAAGCGCGCCCACGCGCAGCTGATCCACGCCGAGAAGATGAAGGCGGTGGGCGAGCTGGCCTCGGGCGTCGCGCACGAGATCAACAATCCGCTCACCACGATCCTCGGCCAGACGCACCTCTTGCTCACGCATCCGGAGACGACCCCGCACGTGCGGGACCGCCTGGGCATCGTCGCGGAGGAGGCCGGGCGGGCCGCCCGCATCGTGCAAAACCTCCTCCTGTTCGCGCGCCACTACACGCCCGAGCGGCGGCCGTGCTCGCTGGCCGACCAGGTGCGGCGGGTCCTCGAGCTCAAGGGCTATCAGCTCCAGCAGGACAACGTCCGCGTCGTCACCGACTTCGCCTCGTGCCCGTTCGTGTGGGCCGACGAGAACCAGCTGCAGGTGGTGCTGCTCAACCTCGTCCAGAACGCGCACCAGGCGATGGCCAAGCATCCGTCGCAGCGCGCGTTGATCGTGCGCGTGTGGCCGTCCGACCGGCATGCCTGCGTGGAGGTGCGTGACACGGGCCCGGGGATCCCGGCCGACGTGCTGTCGCGGATCTTCGATCCGTTCTTCACGACGAAGCCACCGGGCGAGGGCAGCGGCCTGGGCCTGTCCGTGTCCTACGGGATCGTCACCGAGCTCGGGGGCGTGCTCCGGGCCTCTAACGCGGACGACGGCGGGGCATCGTTCGTCGTCGAGCTGCCGCTCGGGGAGCCCGCCAGCTGAGAGTTCGGCTCGTCGGCGCGCTGCTGCTGGCTCTCCTCGCGACCGGCTGTTCCTCGGTGGGCGGGCCGGTGGCCGGCGCGCCCGCCCATCACCGCCAGAACGGGTTCGCCAACGTCAACGCGTCGTCCGAGCCGGCAAGCTTCTGGACGCGCTTCACGTTCTTCATCTCGAGGATGTGGTCGACCACCTTCGCGCCCCGCAGCGCCGCACTGCCGTCGATGGCCAGCGATCTGCCGACCATCCGCGACAATCGCGGCGCCGCGACCGTGACGTGGGCGGGACACGCGACCCTCTTGATCCAGCTCGACGGCATCAACATCCTGACCGACCCCAACTGGTCCAAGCGCGCGAGCCCGGTGTCGTTCGCCGGGCCCAAGCGGGTGTCGCCCCCCGGCCTGCCGTTCGAGGACCTGCCGCCGATCCACGTCGTCCTGATTTCGCACGATCACTACGACCACCTCGACGTCGCCACGGTCAAGCGCCTCGCCGCCGAGCACCGGCCGCGGTTCCTGGTGCCGCTCGGACTCAAGCCGTGGTTCGCGAACATCGGGATCACCGACGTCGAGGAGCTCGACTGGTGGGAAGAGCGCATCGAGCGCGAGATGACCTTCACCTGCGTCCCCGCGCAGCACTTCTCGGGGCGGACGCTCTGGGATCGTAACCGCCGTCTCTGGAGCGGCTGGGTCGTTGCGGGCAAGGTCAAGCGCCTCTATTTCGCCGGCGACACGGCCTACTTCGGGGGGTTCAAGGAGATCGGGGCCCGTTTAGGCCCGTTCGATCTGGCCGCGCTGCCGATCGGCGCCTACGTGCCGGCCGTGATCATGCGGGCGAGCCATACGACGCCCGAGGAGGCCCTGCAGGCGTTCGCCGACGTGCGCGGCCGGCGCTTCGTGCCGATCCACTGGGGCACGTTCGATCTCGCCGAGGAGCCGCTCGACGAGCCGCCCAAACGCCTCGTCACCGAGGCCACCCGGCTCAACCTCGACCTCGACCGCATCTGGGTCCTCAAGCACGGCCAAACCCGCACCTGGTGACCGCGTCCACACGACGGCCGGCGCAAGCCCAGCACCGGGTAGCCGCAATCCCGACATCAGCAGGCCGCGCGAGCTCCGACACGGCCAAGACCGCCACTTGGTAGCTCGGGGGCGAGATTGTCGAAGAGAAGCTGCTCGCTGCTAGGCGCCGAACGAAAGTGTGTGATCGCGCCGTGGGGGAGTGACTGGAGACGGCGCGGGGGGCGGGGGCGTGGGGTGCCGGCTGGGCTCTGTGTAGGCAGCGTTGCCGACGCGTGGCGCACGTGCTTTTCGAGTTCCCGGGCATGGAAGCAGTCAGATCCCAGCCGGCACCACACGCCCCCGCCCCCCCCCC
>DATFXA010000264.1:0-4565 GCA_035258645.1 Gaiellaceae bacterium | reverse complement strand
GCCCGGCGGGCACCGTCGTGATCGGCACGGCGTCACACAGCAACGACCAGGGCGTCGAGGTCAGCGACGTCCTCGTCGCCACGACCACACAGGTCTCGGGCTTCTTCGACAACTTCAACAACATGGACGAGCCGAACAACTTCGTGATCGCCATCTGCGCGGCGGCGGCCTCGGTCAGCGATCCATCCGGTTTCTAAAGTCAGGACCCGCTAGGCGAGTCGCTTGCTACTCACGGGGCGGCGCGTTCAGCGCCGCCCCAACGCCGCAAGATGGGCGGAGCCTTTTCATGGGCCGAACGGCCTAACTCGATCGAGGGAAATCGGTTGACCCGCTGTCTCCGGCCTTAGTAGCTTCGGCCCGTTCACTCAAGAGGGGGGCGGAAGGGGAGAACATGCGCACGAAGGCAACATTGGCTGCGGTCTGCGCAGTCCTAGTCATAGGTGCAAGCGCCGGCGCCGCGCTCGCCGGAGAAGTGCAGGGCCCTCCGGGCACTCCAGGCGTCGCGTTTTCCGGTTCGGGCAATCGCACCGGAGCACCCGCGCACGCACAGTCGATCTGCGCCTACAACGGGCTCAACGACATGAACCCAAGCCAAGGTCCGATCAATTCGATCGTTCAGACCCCGCACAACCAGGGCACTCCCGGCGAGGCTGGGGCTGGCCCGAAGGGCTCGGGCGTCCCCGGCTCCCCGACCTGCGGGCGCGGAACCAACCCCGAGCTTCCGTAGGTCGCGGTCACTGGTTGGCCCTCGCCGCCGGGGCCAACCGGGGTCCCTCTTGACGTGTGGCTCTGGAAGGTCCCGACTGATACGACTGGGGGGCCGACCCGCCGCAGCGCCGACCCCCAATGGATTTGATCCCCGCACTCAGCAGGGCGTCAAACTTGATCGACTCGTCAGTCAAAACTAAGGCTGCCGATCTGTGGGAGCTGCCGATAGTCAGACCGCGAGGGCCAGTTGCTCCGCGATGACCGGTCGCTCGGGCTCCAACTCGACGGTGCGGCGGTCGCGAATGCCGTATTTCTTCGCTAGCTCGCTGACCCGCTCGCGCGTCGGGTTCGTTTGCTCCTTGCCGAGGTAAGCGCGGCGCCGGTACAGGCGTTCGTAGCGCTCGAGCTCCTCAGGCCAATCCTCCGCGAGGTGCTCGAGGAAGTGTTCGCGCGTCCCGGGCTTTAGGAAGAGCAGGTTCGCCCACACCCCGCACGCGCCGGCTTCCCGCGCTGCTCGTACGACTTCGGCGAGCTGCTCGGGGCGGTCTGAGATGCCGGGCAGGATCGGTGCCATGCCAACTGATGCCTTGACGCCGGCATCGACGAGCGTCTTCAGCGCCCGCAGCCGCTGCCGCGGATGCGCCGTCGACGGCTCGGTCTTCCGCCAGACGTCCTCGTCTAGGGTCGGGACCGAGAAGGTGACCGACACGTCGGCGCGCCTCGACGCCGCGGCGAGCACGTCGACGTCGCGGACGATCATCGGGCCGCGCGTGATGATGCTGAACGAGTTGTGCGCGTCCGCGAGCGCTTCGAGGCAGCCGCGTGTCAGCCGGTAGTGGCCCTCTGCCGGTTGGTACGGGTCCGTGGCCGCGCCGATCGCGACGGTCTCGTGAGCCCACGAAGCGCGGGCCAGTTCCCTGCGGAGAACCTCGACGACGTTGACCTTGACCCGGATCGACTCGCCGTAGCGGTTGTCGGACGGCCGGTCGGCACGCCGCTCGAAGGCGCGGACGTAACAGAAGGTGCAGCGGTGGACGCAGCCCATGTACGGGTTGAGCGACCAGTCGAACATCATTCCCTTGACCCGGTTGAGGGCGCTCTTGCATGGCTCCTCTCGGTACTCGGCGCGCACGCCGAAAGTATACGAACGCGTGTTCGCTTATGTCGGCGGAAGCCGCCGCTACACTCAGCCAAGATCTTGGACGACGATCCTCTAAGTCTCACGCCGGCGAAGGCCGGACCGTGACCCTTTTCCTAGAACTCCTCGCCGTCGCGGTGTTGATTCTGCTGAACGCGTTCTTCGTCGCGGGCGAGTACGGGCTTGTGACTGCCCGGCGGACGCGGATACAGGAGCTCGCCGACGAGGGCAGCCGGCGGGCCCGAGACGTCAAGCGGATCGTCGCCAACCCGCCGCGGTTCATCGCGGCGATGCAGCTCGGCGTCACCCTGACGAGCCTGGCTATCGGCGCTCTGGGCGAGCAGGCGCTGGCGCATGCGCTCGACCCGTATCTGGCGACCGCGCTAGCGGTCGCGATCGCGTTTCTGATCATCACCTACCTGCACGTGGTCATCGGCGAGCTGGTGCCGAAGGCGGTGGCGCTCCGCTACTCGGAGCGAGTTGCGCTCGGTGTCTCGTCGGCGGTGCGTGCGTTCTTCGTCATCGCCGCCCCGCTGATCTGGATCCTCCAGCGCTCGACCGAGGTGATCCTGCGCGCGCTCGGGCTCGAGACGCCCGGCGACGAGCGGGAGGCACTGTCGGAGGCCGAGCTGCGAATGCTGCTCGGCCGCGCCACCGAGCACGGCGAGATCGAGCGGGAAGAGCAGGAGATGCTCTACAAGGTCTTCGACTTCGCAGACAAGGAGGTCGCGGCCGTCATGGTCCCGCGGCCCGAGGTCGTCGCGCTTTCGATCGACCTGCCTCCGGATGAAGCCCTCCAGGCGGTCATCGACTCTCCGTACACGCGATATCCGGTCTACCGCGACACGCTCGACGACATCGTCGGCATCCTCCATGTGCGCGACCTGTTCTCCGCGCTCAGCGATCAGGGCTTCGCGAATGTCCGGATCGAGCAGCTGCTCCGGTCCGCCTACATGATCCCCGAGACCAAGGATCTGGCCGCGCTCCTGGCGGAGTTCCGGCGCGAAAGCTTCCACATGGCGATCGTCGTCGACGAGTACGGGACGATGGTCGGGATCGTCACCCTCGAAGACCTTCTCGAGGAGATCGTCGGCGAGATCGAGGACGAGTTCGACCTTCCCGACGAGTCCGTCGAACAGGTCGACGACAGGACCATCCGGATCGACGGCACCTATCCGATCGACGACTTCAACGAGCGGTTCGGGTTCGACCTCCCGATCGAGGACTACCACACGGTCGCCGGCTTCGTCTTCGGCTTGCTCGGGCGGGCCGCGCAGGAGGGTGACGAGATCGAGTACGACGGGCTTCGGTTCCGCGTGCTCGAGACCGAGGGCTCGCGGATCGAGAAGCTCGAGGTTCAGTTCGTGGAGCCTCCCGCGCGCCCGCACGAGGACGGTCAGCAGGAAGAACGCGCCGCAGCCGAAGGCTGACCGTCAACACAAACCGGTTTTCGACGTCAGAGATACGTATGCTCGTTTACGCAATCGTTCCTCGTCTGCAAGGAGTCAGATGTTGAGACCGAAGCTTTCGACTGGGGTCGTCCTCGCAGCTCTCGTCGCGTTGCTCGCGACGGCGCCACTAGCAGTGGCGCAGATGCACGCGGCTACGGCAAAGACCGTGACCGTCAAGGCGAGCGAGTTCAAATTCGCGCTGTCGACGAAGACGGCGCCGCACGGGACCGTCATCTTCAAGGTCACGAACAAGGGCAAGATCGTCCACGACTTCAAGATCGCCGGCAAGAAGACGGCGCACTTGGGTCCCGGCAAGTCGGCAACACTCAAGGTCACCTTGAAGAAGGGCAGTTACAAGTACATTTGCACGATTGACTCTCACGCCTCCTTGGGCATGAAGGGGACGTTCAAGGCCACCTAGGCCAGAGTCAGACCGAGCTCGGAGATGCGGCCGCCTTCGATCGTGAAGGCGGCCAGGTCTCCAGTCCGCAACGACAGAATCAGATACGGGCGGCGTTCCCAGAGGCCAATGTTCTCGACGTCCGTGCGTGACGGTCTCGCCGGCGCCGCCAGATGGGAGTGGAAGACGGCGAGCTCGTAGCCGTCGTCCTCGAGAAACCAGACCGCGGGATCGATGTCGAGCTCGAAGCGGTACGGCGAGGCCGCCCGGTTGCGGCCTGCCTCGTAGCGCTCGGCCGTCCCGTCCCGGAGCACGATGACGCCGCAGGCCTCGTTCGGCTCTTCGGCCCGAGCATGCTCTTCGAGTTCCCGGCGAACGGCTGCGGGCACTACCACCAGAGCTCGGACTCCATCTCGGCCTCGACGTCGTCGGCATCCCAGAAAGGCGACGAGAGGTACTTCCAACCGCCGTCGGCCAGAATCGTCACGACGACGCCCTCGTCGAGCTCTTCGGCGAGCCTGCGGGCGACGTGGACGACTGCCCCGGCGGAGACGCCCGCGAAGACGCCCTCCAGGTCGAGCAAGGCACGCACTCCCGCAACGGCCTCGGCGTTCGAGACGAGGAGCTTGCGGTCGAGCTTCGACACGTCGAGGATCGGCGGCACGTAGCCGTCCTCGAGGGAACGGAGGCCCATCACGGGGTCGCCCGGCAGTGGCTCGGCGGCCGCGACGACGACGCCCGGGAAGCTCTCGCGCAACCGTTCGCCGGCGCCCATGAGCGTCCCGCCGGTCCCGAGCCCCGCGACAAGGACGTCGACACGGTCGAGCGCCTCGGCGATCTCGGCGCCGGTGCCTCGGTAGTGGGCCTG
>DATFXA010000263.1:0-7491 GCA_035258645.1 Gaiellaceae bacterium | reverse complement strand
GGTGCGAAGCTACGACAAGCGAAAGGTGATGAAGATTTTGAGCACGTTGCTTTTAGTTCCGCTTGACGACATCGTCGTCTTCCCGAACATGAACGTAACGATCTCCGCCGACGTGGGCGACGAGGAACGCGTGTTCCTGGTCCCGCGCCACGAGGGGGAGTATGCGAAAGTCGGCACGGTCGCCGAGGTTTCCGAGCGCGTCCGCCTGCCGGGCGGCGTCTCGGCTGTCAGCCTCGTCGGCCTGCACCGCGGCATCGCTGGTGCCGCCCACACGGATGCCCAGGGCCGCCTCCGGGTCGAGGTGGAGGAGCGACCGGACGTCGCGCCTCCGGGAATCAAGACCCGCGAGCTGGAGCGCGAGTACCGCGCGGTGGTCGAGGAGATCCTCGAGCTGCGCGGCGACGACGGACGCGTTTCGTCCTTCGTGCGCTCGATCGCCGAGGCCGGCACCCTGGCCGACACGGCCGCCTACGCGCCTGAGGCGTCGTTCGAGCAGCGAATCGAGCTCCTCGAGGCGGTCGACGTTGCCGAGCGGCTCGAGTTGGCCGTTCGGCTGCAGCGTGAGCGCCTGGCCGAGTTGCAGATCCGCAACCGGATCCGTGAGGACGTCGAAGAGGGCGCGCAGAAGCAGCAGCGCGAGTACATCCTGCGCAAGCAGCTCGAGTCGATCCGCAAGGAGCTCGGCGAGGACGAGGCCTCGGTCTCCGAGGACTACCGGCAGAAGATCGCCGAGGCGGATCTCCCCGACGAGGTCCGCGAGCAGGCCGAGCGTGAGGCCGGCCGGCTGGAGCGGATGGGCGATCAGAGCGGCGAAGCCTCGATGATCCGCACGTACCTCGACTGGCTGCTCGCCGTGCCGTGGGGGAAGCGCTCGGAGGAGCGCCTCGACCCCGTGCACGCCCGCGAGGTCCTCGACAGCGACCACGCTGGGCTCGGGGACGTCAAGGATCGAATCGTCGAGTACCTGGCAGTTCGCAAGCTGCGTGAGGAGCGTGGGATCAAGGAGGACAAGCGCTCCGGCGCGATCCTGACCCTGATCGGGCCTCCCGGGACGGGCAAGACCTCCGTGGGCGAGTCGATCGCCCGCGCACTGAATCGCGAGTTCGTCCGCATGTCGCTCGGCGGCGTCCGTGACGAGGCCGAGATTCGCGGCCACCGGCGCACCTACATCGGCGCGCTGCCCGGCCGGCTGGTCCGCGCGCTGCGGGACGCCGGGACGATGAACCCGGTCATCCTGCTGGACGAGGTCGACAAGGTCGGCGCCGACTGGCGCGGCGATCCCTCTGCCGCCCTGCTCGAGGTGCTCGACCCGGCGCAGAACCACTCGTTCCGCGACCACTACCTCGACGTCGAGCTCGACCTCTCGGAGGTTGTCTTTATCGCCACGGCGAACGTTGCAGAGACGATCCCCGGCCCGCTGCTCGACCGGATGGAGGTCATCCGGTTCGACGGCTACACGGTCGACGAGAAGGTCGCGATCGCACGCGGCTACCTCTGGCCGCGCCAGCTGGAGCGGGCAGGTCTGCGCGAGGACGAAGTGTCGATCGACGACATCACCCTCGAGCTGATCGTCAGCCAGTACACGCGCGAGGCCGGCGTCCGCCAGCTCGAGCGCGAGCTCGGCAAGCTGTTGCGGAAGACGGCGACGACCGTCGCCTCCGGCACCGCCGAGCCCCCGATCACGGTCGACGAAGCCGTGGTGCGCGACGCCCTCGGGCGGCAGCGCTTCTACCAGGAGTCGGCCGAGCGGACGGCAGTGCCCGGCGTTGCTACCGGCCTGGCGGTCACCGGAACGGGCGGCGACGTGCTGTTCGTCGAGGCAACCAAGATGCCCGGCAAGGACGGGCTCGTCTTGACCGGTCAGCTCGGTGACGTGATGAAGGAGTCCGCGAGGATCGCGCTCTCCTACGTCCGCTCCCACGCGGATCAGCTCGGCATCGACGAGCAGGACTTCGACGAGGCCAGCTTCCACGTGCACGTGCCTGCCGGGGCGATCCCGAAGGACGGCCCGAGCGCCGGAATCACGATGACGACGGCTCTCGCGTCGCTGCTGACGGGGCGTCCGGTGAAGCACACTGTCGGGATGACCGGCGAGGTCACGCTGCAGGGTCGCGTACTGCCCATCGGCGGCTTGAAGCAGAAGGCTCTAGCGGCTCACGCCGCGGGCCTGACGGACGTGATCATCCCGGAGCGCAACCGGGCCGATCTCGACGACATTCCGGAGGACGTTCGGAACGAGATGAGCTTCCATCCGGTGATGAGCCTGGATGAGGTGCTCGAGCTGTCGCTCGAGCCGCAGTCGGCGCATGCGCTGTCGTAGCTGCGCCCCGCTGCCTGAGGAGGTCCGCCGAGCGGCGGACCTCCTCGAGCGACGGTGGACGGTCTCGATCCTGTACGTCTCGCACGAAGGGGCACTCCGTTTCAACGAGTTCCAGCAGGCGCTGGGCTCGATTCCGCCGGCGACGCTCGCCCAGCGGCTGACCGATCTCGAAGAGGCCGGAGTCCTGGAGCGGGCGGTCGTCGATGCACGGCCGCCCTACGTCGAGTACCGCCTCACCGCCCGCGGCCGCCAGCTGCGCGCGCTCGTGAACGCGCTCTCGCGCTTCGCCGAGGCGAGCGCGACGACTGCCTGACCTAGCGTCCGCACCGTCACTTCGGGACGTGACCTAGTGCCTGGCACCGCGGCACGTCCCGTCGGGACAGCTGGCGCTGGGCTGTGACGTTCCGTCGGTGCCAGGCACGGGGCGCCCGCCTACTGGCAGACGGTTCGACGGACCAGGCCCGGTCGGCCGTGTCCTCGTGCCTGGCACCGGGACACGGCCCAAAGCGGCGCGTTTGGCCACACCGCTCTGCGAGGATCGGTGGCGATGAGCGCGCAAGCTGAAGCCCCTTTCGAGCTCCGCCAGAACCAGCGCGTCCGCCTCATCTTCGGGGCGCTGCTGCTCGTGCTTCTGCTCGCCTCGCTCGATCAGACCATCGTCTCGACCGCGCTGCCGACGATCGTCGGCGACCTCGGTGGCGTCTCCGACCTCTCCTGGGTCGTGACCGCGTACCTGCTCTCCTCGACCGTCGCCGGCCCCGTCTACGGAAAGCTCGGCGACCAGTACGGCCGCAAGATCGTCCTCCAGGCGGCGATCGTCATCTTCCTGATCGGCTCCGCGCTCTGCGGAATCAGCCAGAACCTGACCGAGCTGATCGCCTTCCGCGCGATCCAGGGGCTCGGCGGCGGCGGCCTGATCGTGACCACCATCGCGGTCATCGGCGACATCTTCCCGCCGCGACAACGCGGGCGCTACCAGGGGTACTTCGGCGGCGTCTTCGGCGTCTCGACCGTGCTCGGGCCTCTGCTCGGCGGCTTCATCGTCGACAACCTCTCCTGGCGCTGGATCTTTTACGTGAACCTGCCGATCGGGCTGCTCGCTCTCGGCGTGATCGGCAGCGCGTTCCGGCCCCGCGTCGACCACGTCAAGCACACGATCGACTACCTCGGCTCGGCCCTGCTCGCCGGCGGCCTCTCGGCAATCGTGCTCTACACCAGCCTCGGTGGCACCCGATACTCGTGGACGTCGCCCTCGATGCTTGCGCTGATCGTCGGCGGCGGCCTTCTGCTCGTCGGCTTCGTCTTCGCCGAGCGCAAAGCGGCCGAGCCGATCGTGCCGCTCGAGCTCTTTCGCAACCGCGTCTTCAGTGTCTCGAGCGCGGTCGGCTTCATCGTCGGGCTCGCGCTGTTCGGAGCGGTCACCTACCTGCCCCTCTACCTCCAGGACGTCAAGGGGCATACCCCGACGATCTCGGGCCTTTTGCTCCTACCGCTGGTACTGGGTCTGTTGATCGCGTCCGTGGGAAGCGGGCAGCTGATCACGCGCTTCGGTCGCTACAAGCCGTTTCCGATCGCCGGCACGGCGATCATGGTCGTCGGGCTGCTGCTGCTTTCACGGCTCCATGTCGACACGCCGCCCGCAGTAAGCGGCGCCTACATGCTCGTGCTCGGGCTCGGGCTGGGGAACGTCATCCAGGTGCTCGTCCTGGCGGCCCAGAACGCCGTCGACTACAAGTACCTCGGCGTCGCCAGCTCGGGGTCGACGCTCTTTCGCCAGATCGGCGGCGCGATCGGGGTCTCCGTCTTCGGCGCCATCTTCGCCAACCAGCTCACGCATGATCTCGCGGGCAAACTCCCGCCCGGTGCGCATGTACCAGCCGCGGCGGCGGACCCCGCTGTCGTCAAGGAGCTCCCGGCGGTCCTCCGTGATCCATTCCAAGTCGCAATCACCGAGGCGTTGACGACGGTGTTCATGGTCGCCGCCGGCATTGCTTTCTTCGGCTTCCTGCTCACGTGGCTCCTGCCCGAGGTGCCGCTGAAGACGACCGCCGGCGCGCCGGATCCCGGCGACGGACTGCACCCCGCCCACGACGACGACGCACTCCGCGAGATCGAGCGTGCTCTGTCGAGGCTCGCCCGGCGCGAGGAGCGCTGGCCGCTGTACGAGCGGCTCGCGACGCGCGCCGGTCTCGACCTTCCGCCCCCGGAGCTGTGGCTGCTGTCGCGCCTGGGTGAGCGTGCGCCCTTGACCGAGGCCGAGCTCGGCGAGCAGCTCCCGGTCGACCCGCTCGAGCTGGCCGAGGCGCTGGAGCAGCTCGAACAGCGGGTGCTTGTCGAGAGGAACAGCGGCGGCCCGATCGAGCTGACGAAACCCGGGCGCCAGGACTACGAGCGGATAGTCACCGCCAGGGCCGACGGCCTCCGGGAGCTCCTCGACGGCTGGGATCCCGACGAGCACCCGCCCCTCCGGGAGCTGATCGACAAGCTCGGACGCGACCTCGTCAGCGAGATCCCCGAGCCGGCGCCTACGCCGGGCTGAGCCTGCCGGCGCGGCGATGAGCACCAGCACAGCGGTCGCAATCGTCCTCGCGGGCCTCTCGACGACGATCACGAACATCGCCTACTTGCGCCAGCACGACGCGGCCGCAGCCCTCCCGGTCCTGTCGATGCGACGTCCGCTGCACTCCGCCCGGCTGCTGCTCAGCGACCGCAGCTGGCTGATCGGCTTCGCGATGGAAACGACCGGCTTCCTCCTGTACGCGGCGGCGCTGGCCCTCGCCGAGCTCTCGCTCGTGCAGAGCATCAGCGCCGGCGGAATCGGGGTGCTGGCCTACGTCTCCGCGCGAATGGGCCATCGCCGCCTCGGCAGGCGTGAGCTGGGGGGCGTCATTCTCTCGGTGCTCGGCCTGTTCGCGCTCGCCGTCTCGCTGATCGGCGGCAGCAGCGCCGAGGGCCATGGCTCGATCACGTCGATTCTCGTCTGGCTGGGAGTGAGCGGAGGCGCGGCCGCGCTCGTCCTCCTGCTCGGACGAAGGTTCGTCGCGGCTGCCGTCGCGGCCGGGATCGCGGGTGGCGTCTGCTTCTCGATCGGCGACATCTCCACGAAGCTCGTTACCCAGGGCGGCCTGCGGACGGGCTTCCTCGTCACCGTCGTCCTCGGCTACCTACTCGGGACGATTCTGCTCCAGGTCGGATACCAGGCCGGGGGGGCGCTCACGGTCGCGGGGCTGGCGACACTCCTGACGAACGCGCTACCGATCGCGGCGGGGACGATCGTGCTCGACGAGCCTGTTCCTTCCGGAGCGTACGGCGCCCTGCGGATTCTCGCGTTCGCCGCGGTCGTCGTCGGCGGCGTCCTGCTCGCGAGCCCCAAACAGAGCCCCCGCTGACGATCGGCGCGCGCAGTATGTTTGGTCGGTGAGCGACCCCGCCCCCGAGCCGCAAGTCCGAATCGCCGTCATCTACTACAGCGCGACCGGCAACGTACGCGGGATGGCGCAGGCGCTCGCCGAGGGCGCCGAGGGCGAGGCCGCCGAGGTGCGGCTTCGTCACGTGCCCGAGCTGAGCGAGGAGCAGCGGATCTCGGTGGATCAGTACTGGGGCCGCCATAAGTCTGCGATCGACGAGGAGCCGGTCGCGACACTGGAGGATCTCATCTGGGCGGACGGGCTGGCCTTCGGCACGCCGACGCGGTTCGGGAACGTTGCCGCACAGCTGAAGGTGTTTCTCGACCTCGCCGGGGAGCTCTGGCAGGACGGGAAGCTGAGCGACAAGGTCGCCACCTCCTTCACTTCCTCCCAGACCACGCACGGAGGACAGGAGTCGACGCTGCTCGCCCTCAACAACACGCTCTACCACTGGGGCGCGATCATCGTCCCGCTCGGGTACACCGTCCACGAGGCCTTCAACGGCGGCGGAAATCCGTACGGCGCCTCGTTCACGAGCGGGCACAGCGTCGAGGGACCGGACGAGCAGACCCAGCTCGTCGCGCGGGCGCAGGGCGCCCGGCTGGCGCGCATCACAGGGGCGATCCGAGCCGCGCACGACTCGGGTCTGTTGCCGCCCAGCAGGATGGCGCGGCTCCGAGCCTAGGGCTCGCGCGCCGACGGCAGCGCCTAACGCCGCGCGCAGTCGCGGCAGGCGCCGCGGAGAACGACGTCGTGGCCGGCGACCGAGTAGCCCGTCCGGCCCTCGACCTTGCGCAGGGCGCGCTCGAGCTGATCGTCGGCGAACGCCTCGACCTTGCCGCAGTCGTCGCAGACGAGGTGGTGATGGTGCTCGCCCCCGGCGTGGATCGGCTCGAAGCGGGTCGTCCCGGCGCCGATGTCGATCCGCTGTACGAAGCCGTCCTTGCTCAGCTGCTCGAGCACTCGATAGACGCTCGCGATCCCGACAGGGCGACCGTCGGCGCGTAGCTCGTCGAAGATCTCCTGCGCGGTCAGGCAGCAATCCTGACGTCCGAGCAGCTCGACGACCGCGCGCCGCGCGCCGCTGTTTCGGTGGCCCTTCGCGTGCAGGGAGGCGATCGTCGCCTCTGACCAGGAAGTCGGCACGTCGCTGATGGTAGCGGCTCTCAACTGCAAACGGTAGAGAGAATGAGTATTGTTAGCGTCAGTGCGCGGCAAGCTTCTTCCGGCCCTCGGGCTGCTGGCGAGCGTGGCGGTTCTGACCAGCGGCTGCGGCAGCACGTCGACGGGCTCGTCGGCATCGGGCGGCGACGTCCAGGTTGTCGCGGCGGAAAGCTTCTGGGGCAGCATCGCGGGGCAACTCGGGGGGGACAAGGTTCGGCTCCAGAGCGTGATCAGTAGCCCCGCGACCGACCCGCACGACTTCGAGCCGACCGCGGCCGACGCGCGTTCCCTCGCAGGGGCGCAGATGGTGATCGAGAACGGCATCGGCTACGACCCCTGGGCCGCCAAGCTGGTCGCGGCGAATCCCGCCCAGGGCCGGGTCGTCCTCAATGTCGGCGAGCTCGTCGGACTGGAGCCCGGGGCCAACCCCCACCGCTGGTACTCGCCCCGAGACGTCCGGCTCGTCGTCGACGCGATTGTGCGCGGCTTCGACAAGCTCCGACCGCAGAGCTCCGACTACTTCGCGCAGCAGAAGGCTCACTTCGAGACGAGCGGGCTCGCGCGTTACAAGAGGCTGCTCTCGACGATCAGGCGCAAGTA
>DATFXA010000262.1:0-3238 GCA_035258645.1 Gaiellaceae bacterium | reverse complement strand
CGGGTCGTTCGCCCTCACGGAAGCCGAGGCGGGCTCCGACGCCGGATCGCTTCGCACACGCGCGGAGCCTGACGGCGACGGCTGGCGAATCACCGGCGCCAAGCAGTGGATCACGAACGCGCGCTACGCCGGCACCGTTCTGCTCTTCGCGCGCACCGATCCCGAGATTGTCGGTGCCGCCGGGGTCAGCGCCTTCATCCTCGACGGCGATCACGTCCGGGTGACGCGGGACGAGGAGAAGCTCGGACTCAACTCCTCGATCACGAACGACATTGTCGTCGAGGGTGCGACAGTCGGACGAGACCGGCTTCTGCACGAGGAGGGCAAGGGCTTCAGGGTCGCGATGACGACCCTCGACGGCGGTCGGATCGGGATCGCGGCGCAGGCTCTCGGCATCGCTCAAGCCGCCTACGACGCGGCCCGGGTCTACGCGCTCGAGCGGCGGCAGTTCGGTAAGCAAATCGCCGACTTCCAGGCGATTCAGTGGAAGCTCGCCGACATGGCGACCGAGATCGATGCGGCGCGCCTGCTCGTCTATCGGGCCGCCGAGCTCAAGCGGCGCGGAGAGCCCCACACTGAAGCGGGCGCGAAAGCGAAGCTCTTCGCTTCGGAGATGGCGAGGCGCCAGACGGCCGAGGCGATTCAGATCTTCGGGGGCTACGGCTACACCAAGGAGTTCCCCGTCGAGCGCTACTACCGCGACGCCAAGATCACCGAGATCTACGAGGGGACGAGCGAGATCCAACGCCTGGTGATCGCCCGCTCCATTCTGGGCTTGACGGAACGGGCGCTGGCACAGGGGTAGGGATGTACACGCGTCACTCCGGGTCCCACCGCGCCCTCCCAACAGCAGCCTATTGCCGAAATCCGCGCGTGTCCGTGACCGATGGGTCACGAGGCGGCGACTTTCGAAGAGCCGGAGATTCCGGGTGAGCCGCAAGCGCCACGAGCCCGTTCGCCTGACCCGGATCTACACCGGCGGCGGCGATCGTGGCGAGACGAGCCTCGGGGACGGGACGCGGGTGAAGAAGACGGATCTGCGCGTCGAGGCGATCGGGGACGTCGACGAGCTCAACTCGCTCATCGGCTGGGTCGCGGCGCTCGAGGGTTCGCCCGAGCAGCTCCCGCGGATCCAGAACGAGCTGTTCGACCTCGGCGCCGATCTAGCGACTCCTGAGCGCGAGGAGCGAGGGGAGCGTCTGCGCGTGACCCAGGCGCAAGTCGAACGGCTCGAGCGGGACTGCGACGCGGCGAACGCCGGGCTCGAACCGCTCAAGTCCTTCGTGTTGCCGGGGGGAACTGAGCTTGCGAGCAGGCTGTACCTCGCGCGGGCCGTCTGTCGCCGTGCCGAGCGCAGCGTGCTCCGCGTCGAGGAAGTGAGCCCCCTCGTTGCGGTCTACCTCAACCGGCTCTCGGACCTCCTCTTCATCCTCGCGCGCGCCGCGAACCGTGGTCATGAGCCGCTCTGGAAGCCCGGCGCGTCGGTGGAGTGATCCAGGTAGGCGCTTCGTCCTAGAAAACCACGCCGCCGCGCTCGAGACCGAGGTCCGGTGACCGTAGCCCTAAGATGAGCGCCGTGGCGACGACCGGAGACAAGCCAGGCACCGAGACCGCAACAGACGAGTGGCGACGCGAGCTCTACGAGGCGGCGCCCGAGCGCCGGGACGAGCTCTTCTCGACCATCTCCGGCCTCGAGAACGAGCCGCTCTACACGCCTGACAACGTCGAGATCGACTACGAGCCCGACCTCGGCTACCCCGGTGTCTACCCATTCACCCGAGGCGTCTATCCCTCGATGTATCGCGGTCGCCTGTGGACGATGCGGCAGTTTGCGGGTTTCGGGACGGCCGAGGAAACGAACGAGCGTTTTCGGTACCTGCTCGATCACGGCCAGACCGGCCTCTCGACCGCCTTCGACATGCCCACGCTGATGGGCTACGACTCCGACCACCCGCGCTCGCTCGGCGAAGTGGGGCGAGAGGGCGTCGCGATCGACTCGCTCGCGGACATGGAAACGCTGTTCGAGGGAATCCCGCTGGCCGAGGTCTCCACCTCGATGACGATCAACGGGCCTGCCGCGATGCTGCTCGCCTTTTACGCCTGCGTCGGCGAGCAGCAAGGCGTCGCCCCGGCTCAGCTGCGGGGAACGATCCAGACGGACATTCTCAAGGAATACATCGCCCAGAAGGAGTGGATCTTCCCGCCGGAGCCGTCGATGCGGCTCGTCACCGACATGGTCGAGTTCTGCTCGCGGGAGATGCCGAAGTGGCACCCGATCTCGATCTCCGGCTACCACATCCGCGAGGCCGGCTCAAACGCCATCCAGGAGCTCGCCTTCACGCTCGCCGACGGCTTCGCCTACGTCGACGCTGCGATCGAGCGCGGGCTCGACGTCGACGACTTCGCTCCCCGGCTTTCCTTCTTCTTCAACGCCCACGTCGACTTCTTCGAGGAGATCGCCAAGTACCGGGCCGCGCGCCGGATCTGGGCGCGCGAGCTCCGCGACCGCTACGGCGCCAAGAACCCACGCTCCTGGCTCATGCGGTTCCATACTCAGACCGCGGGCGTCTCGCTCACAGCACAGCAGCCCGAGGTGAACATCGTGCGGACGGCGCTCGAGGCGATGGCGGCGGTGCTCGGCGGCACACAGTCGCTGCACACGAACTCGTTCGACGAGGCCCTGGCGTTGCCGACAGAGGACGCAGTCAGGATTGCGTTACGGACGCAGCAGGTGATCGCCCACGAGACCGGTGCGGTCAACACGATCGACCCACTCGGCGGCTCCTACTACGTCGAGGACCTGACCAACAGGCTCGAGGCCGAGGCCTACGACTATTTCGACCGGATCGAGAAGCTCGGGGGCGTCATCCCTGCGATCAAGGAGAACTTCTTCCAGCGCGAGATCGCCGACGCCTCGTTCCGGTACCAGCACGAGGTCGAGCAGAAGCAGCGGATCATCGTCGGCGTCAACCGCTACGAGCTCGAAGACGAGCCCGAGGTCGAGATCCTCCGCATCGACCCGGCGCTCGAGCGCAAGCAGATCGAGCGCGTCCAGGCCCTACGGGCCCGGCGAGACTCAGCCGCGGTCGAGGCGGCCGTGGCACGGCTGAAGCAGGCCGCAGGCCGAGACCGCGACAATCTGATGCCGCCGCTCGTCGAGGCTGCGAAGGCATACGTCACGATGGGCGAGATTTGCGATGGGCTACGCAGCGTCTGGGGCACTTGGACCGAGACGCCG
>DATFXA010000261.1:0-2336 GCA_035258645.1 Gaiellaceae bacterium | reverse complement strand
AGCTCGCCGATCGATCCGATCTCGACGACCCGCTCGAGAACCTGCCGCGGAACGAGCCTGAGCCGCGCCGAGTAGACGCAACCGAAGAGGCCGTAGCCTCCGACGACGAGCCGGAAGAGCTCGGGATTCTCCGCGCGGCTGCAGGTAACCGCCTCGCCGTCGGCACCGACGAGCACGAACGATTCGATGTCGGCGACGATCGGCTTCAGGGACAGTCCGCGGCCGTGCACGTTCGCCGCGATCGCTCCGCCGAGCGAGAGCCGGTCCGCGCCTGTCTGCTTCTGGGCGATCCCCCATTGCGGACCGCCCTCGGTTTGCTGGGCCGTGAGGTAGTCGATCAACCCGGGCCACTGGATCCCGGACTCGATCTCGATCACTCCCACCTCGCGGTCGAAGTCGAGCACCCGGTCGAGGCCGCGGGTGTCGAGCAAGAGCCCGCCCGCGCAGAACTGCTGGCCTCCCATCGCGTGGCGCCCGCCGGCTATTGCAACGGCCGTCCTGGACTCGGCGGCGCCGCGGACGGCCGCCTGAATCGAGTCGAGCGAGTCGAGAGCGACGACGTCCGCGACGGAGGTCTCGTTCAGCTCCGAATGGATGTCGTTGACGGTCGCGACCGCCATGGCGCCAAGCCTCCCACGTCCGAGCTCACGGTTCAATACGGCAGATGGACGCGGACGGCTGGCTCGCATCCGGGGAGCGGATCGAGATCGAGCTCGAGTCGGGCTCGTGGCACGTCTTCGTCCGAACCGCGGGCTCCGGACCCTGGCTGACGCTCCTGCACGGCTTCCCAACGAGCTCGTGGGACTGGGCCGCGGTCGCGCGGCTGCTCGAGCCGACCTTTCGCGTGCTGGCGTTCGACTTCCTCGGCTTCGGCGACTCCGACAAGCCGCGCGACCACGAGTACTCGATCGACGAGCAAGCCGATCTGACCGAGGTGCTCTGGCGGCGGTTTGGCGTCGAAGAGACGGGCCTCGTCGGCCACGACTACGGCGCGACCGTGGCGCAGGAACTGCTCGCGCGGGAGGAGGAGAGTGCGCTCGCGACCCGTTTGCAGCGTGTCATCCTGTTGAATGCTGGGCTGTACGTCGAGCTCGCGAGGCCGCTGCGCATTCAGCGTTTGCTCGCGACGCCTGTGTTGGGGGGTCTGCTCGCCCACGCCGTTACCGAACGGGCCTTCAGCCGGAGCCTCTCGTCGGTCTTCTCAAGCGAGCACCAGCCAACGGCCGGAGAGCTCCATCAGCATTGGGGGCTGGTCCGCCGTCGCGACGGCGTCTCGGTGACGCCGGCGCTCCTCGGCTACATGCGAGAGCGCCGGGCGAACGCCGCCCGGTGGCAAGACGCAATCGAGCAAACCTGGGTGCCCCTCAGTCTCGTCTGGGGCATGGCCGACCCGCGATCTGGAGCCCAGATGGCCGAGCACGCCCGGCAGCGAGTTCCTAGCCTCCGTCTTGTCGCCCTAGACGACGCAGGTCACTACCCACAGCTGGAACTGCCCGATCGCGTCGCGAGGGCGATCAAGGCCGCGTTCGCGTAAGCCGGAGCCGCCCAGGCTAGCCTCTACATCCAGGCGCTAACGCGGCGCGGATCGGGCGTCGCGGCGCCAGCGGTCGAGCCGCTATTAGAGGCGTGCGACAGTGCTAAAACCGGGATGTCATGGACTTCCGCATCCTCGGGCCGCTCGAGATCTCGGACCGAGGACGCCCCATCGAGCTCGGTCGGCAGAAGCACAAAACGCTGCTCGCCGCTTTGCTGCTGCGCTCCGGCGAGGTTGTCTCGGTTGATCAGTTGATCGACGATCTCTGGGGTGAGCGGCCACCGTCGACGGCCCGCGCCTCCGTCCACAACGCCGTCTCCGCCGTTCGGAAAGTCGTCGGCCACGAGACGCTGCGCACCCAGGGTCCCGGCTACGTCCTCGACATCTCGCCCGAGCAGCTCGACTTGAACCGCTTCGAGTTTCTGACCGTGGAAGCGCGCGGCGCCAAAGGGAAAGAACGCCTCGAAAAGCTCCGTGAGGCGCTTGCGCTCTGGCGCGGACCCGCTCTCGCCGACCTCGCGTTTGAGCCGATGACGGCGTTCGAGGCGGGTCGACTCGAAGAGCTGCGCACGGCCGCACTCGAGGATCTGATCGACGCCGAGCTGTCCCTCGGAGCGGGCGCCCAGCTCGTCGAGAAGCTGGAAACGCTCGTCGCGGAGCACCCGTTCCGCGAGCATTTCCGCGGTCAACTCATGCTCGCGCTCTATCGCAGTGGCCGGCAAGCCGAGGCCCTTGCGGCCTACCAGGATGGGCGGCGCGTGCTGGTGGACGAACTCGGAATCGAGCCGAGCACCCCCTTACG
>DATFXA010000260.1:0-7591 GCA_035258645.1 Gaiellaceae bacterium | reverse complement strand
AACATCCAGCTCTCGCGGCTGCTCGAGGAGAGGACCGTCGAGCTTGGCCGCTCGCCGACGATCGCCGAGCTGGCCGAGGCTGCCGAGGTCAGCGAGGAACAGGTGCTCGAGGCGCTCGAGAGCGGCCGCGCGTACAGCTCGCTCTCGCTGTCGGCGGGTCCCGGCCAGGACGACGAAGGCGACCTCGATCCACTCGAGTCGCTTGGCACCGAGGAGCACGAGTACGAGGTCTCCGAGGACCGCGCCATACTCGAGCCGGGCTTCCGCGTACTCGACGACCGCGAGCGCACGATCCTCCACCTGCGCTTTTTCAAGGGCCTGACGCAATCCCAGATCGCCCAGCAGGTCGGCATCTCGCAGATGCACGTCTCGCGGCTGATCCGCCGCTCGCTCGACAAGATTCGAGAGGAGATCGCCGTGGACGAGGAGGCGGGTCGGCCCCTGCGGTAGGCCGACCCGCGATCGGACGCTTACGCCAGCTTCAGCTGGGCGCTGTCCGAAGTGAGCGACGAGGGCTCCGAAGGGCCCTGGCCGTGGTTGCACTCGATCTCGAAGGTGGCGGGCACGGCGAGCCCAGTTGCGGCCACGTCGAGAACGAGAACTCTCTTCATTCGTTTCCTCCTGGGTGCCGGCCCGGGGGCTCAGGCGCCGGCTGTCGCTGGGTAGGGCGGCAGCGGTTGGGCGGCAACCACCGGGTTTTTGATCGGCACGAGGACGCCGGACTCGCGCAACTTCCCTCCGCCGAGCCACCTCGTTCGAGTGACGGAGGCACCGCGAAGGCGGCGCCTAGAATCAAGGCGATGCGAACCACCGCCGAGCTACGCGAGGGATTTCTCACCTTCTTCGAGGAGAGAGATCACCTGCGCCGCAAGTCGGCGTCGATCATCCCCCCGGCTGACGACCCGACGACGCTCTTCATCGTCGCGGGCATGCAGCCCATGAAACGCTGGTTCCTCGGCGAGAAGTCCGACGCGCCACGTGTGACGACGGTTCAGAAAGCCGTGCGGGCGGGAGGCAAGCAGAACGATCTCGACGACGTCGGCCTGACCAACCGGCATCTCTGCTTCCTAGAGATGCTGGGGAATTTCTCGTTCGGCGACTACTTCAAGGACGGCGCCGTCGACTACGCCTGGGAGTTCGTGACCGAGCACATGAAGCTCGATCCCGAGCGTGTGTGGGCGAGCGTCTTCGCGGGCGACCCCGAGCTGGGTCTCGGCGAGGACGGGGTCGCGATCGCGAGCTGGGAGCGGTACCTGCCCCGGGAACGAATCGTCGGGCTACCGCGAACCGAGAATTTCTGGCAGGCGGCCGACACCGGCCCCTGCGGGCCTTCCTCGGAGATCTACTACGACCGCGGCGCCGAGCATGGCTGCGGCCGCGAGGACTGTAGGCCGGGTTGCGAGTGCGAGCGCTACCTCGAGCTCTGGAACCTGGTCTTCATGGAGTTCGACCTGGCCGACGACGGGGCACTGACGCCCCTGCCGCGTCAGAACATCGACACGGGCATGGGCCTCGAGCGCGGGGCGATGCTGATGCAGGGCGTTGAGTCGCTGTTCGACACCGACACGTTCAAGCCGCTGCTCGACTGG
The DNA here is from genome assembly GCA_035258645.1 of Gaiellaceae bacterium. Classification (GTDB taxonomy): domain Bacteria; phylum Actinomycetota; class Thermoleophilia; order Gaiellales; family Gaiellaceae; genus 13-2-20CM-68-14. Next base: position 6,002 of record DATFXA010000260.1, on the reverse strand, counting down.
GTCGGCGAGCGCGCCGATGCCGCCTACGGCTCGTCCGAGGAGGCGACGAAGGCGTATCGCGTGATCGTCGAGCACGCGCGGACGTCGTCGTTTCTCGTCGCCGAGGGCGTGGCGCCGTCCAACGAGGGCCGCGGCTACGTCCTCCGCAGGGTCATCCGCCGGGCCGTGCAGTTCGGCCGCCGGTTGGGTCTCGAGCCGCCGTTCCTGCACGAGCTGGGCGACATCGTCCGCGAGCAGATGGGCGACGTCTATCCCGAGCTCGTCGAGCGCCGCCGGGAGATCTCCGAGCTTGTCCGCGGCGAGGAAGAGCGCTTCCGCGAGACGCTCGAGCGCGGCGAGAAGCTGTTCGAGGAGATGGTCGCGAAGGGAGAGATCACGCCGGACGACGCGTTCCGGCTCCACGACACCTACGGCTTCCCGTGGGAGCTGACGAAGGAATTGGCGGCGGAGCGTGGGCTCGAGGTCAACGAGGAGGAGTTCACGCGGTTGATGGAGGAGCAGCGCGAACGCTCACGGCAGGCCTCGGCCTTCGAGGTCGAGGTGCAGGTGAAGGGCCCGCGCTCCGACTTCGTCGGCTACGAGCGCACCGACGTCCTGACCGCGATCCTCGCGTACGCCGAGCTCGGCGACGGGACGTTCCAGGCGAAGCTCGAGCAGTCCCCGTTCTATCCCGACGGCGGCGGACAGGTCTCGGACGCGGGCTACATCGAGAACGAGGAGACCGGCGCCCGCGCCGACCTGATCAGTGCCACACGGCTCGAGGAGGACCAGGTGCTGACCTTTCAGGGCGATGGCTTCGGCGAAGGCATGCGCGTTCGGGCGGTCGTGCCGTGGTCGGTCCGCTTCCCGACGATGGCCAACCATACGGCGACGCACGTCCTGCATACGGCGCTCCGCGACGTGCTCGGCGAGCACGTGCGGCAGGCAGGCTCGGCGGTCCGGCCCGACAAGCTCCGCTTCGACTTCACGCATCCCCAGGCGTTGACGCCCGAGGAGCGCGACCGCGTCGAGCAGGAGGTCAACCGGGTCATCTTCGAGAACCGCCCGGTGCGCGCGTTCATCACGCCGATCGAGGAAGCGCGCAGGCTCGAGGCGATGATGCTGTTCGGCGAGAAGTACGGCGAGGAGGTCCGGGTCGTCGAGATCGACGGCTACTCGCGCGAGCTCTGCGGTGGCACGCATGTGCGCTCGACCGCCGAGATCGGGCCGTTCGTGATCCTCTCCGAAGGCTCCGTCGGGTCGGGCGCCCGCCGAATCGAGGCGGTGACCTCGGGCTCCGCCTTTGGGCTCCTGCACGAGCGGAGCCTCGAGGCCGAGGAGCTGCGCTCCGAGCTTGCGGAGACTCGGAAGCAGGCCCGGAAGAGGGGCGCCGAGCGCGACCGGGCCGCGGATGTGGTCTACCGCGACGAGTCGGGAGACGTCGTGGTCGCTCAGGTGGAGGCGATCAAGGGCTCCGAGCTGCGGGACCTCTCCGATCAGATCCGGCAGTCGAAGAAGGCCGCGGCCGTGCTGCTCGGCTCGGTCGACGACGGCCGCGTCTACCTCGTCGTCAACGTCGATCCCTCCCTCGTCGACGCGGGAGTCGACGCGGTCGCGATCGCGCGTGAGGCGGCGAAGAAGATCGAGGGCGGCGGCGGCGGGCGGCCGAACCTCGCCGAAGCCGGCGGCAAGAATCCGGCGGGGCTTGACGAAGCTTTCGAGGTGGGAAAGAGCGAGATTGCCGCAGCCCGCGGGTGAAGATCGTCGCGCTCGACTATGGCTCGGCGAGAACCGGGGTCGCCGTCTCGGACCCGACCGGCACGCTTGCTAGACCGATAGGCGTGATCGAGCATGCCGGAACGGAGGCGGGCCTCGAACGCCTCGTCGACCTGATCGCCGCCGAGGGCGCCGAGCGCGTGATCGTGGGGATGCCGCTGACCCTCCGCGGGGAGCGAGGCGAGCAGGCCGTGGAGACCGAGCGGTTCGTCGAGACACTCCGAGGCGCGGTCGATGTTCCCGTCGAGGGCTTCGACGAGCGCTTCACGACTGACCTCGCCGAGCGAGATCCCGGAGGCCGTAATCTGCCCGCGGATGCCCGAGCCGCGGCGCACCTTTTGACGAGCTATCTCGCGTGGTCCAGCAGAGACGAGGAGTAATCGCGCCTAGGCCGCGCCGCCCGGAGCGGCCCCGGCCTCCGCAGGCGGTCGTCATGCGGCGGCGGTTCGTCGCGCTGGGCGTTCTCCTGGCAGCGCTGATCGGGATCGGGTTCGCCGTCGCGAGCATCAGAGACCGCGGGCACAATGCCGCGCCGCCGAAGGCTGTGGCGCCGCCGAGGCCGTTCCGAATCGTCTTTCCCGAGGGGTTCACGCGCCTCCAGATGGCGGCGCGCGTCAAGGACGTCGCCTCGATCGCGACCCGCGAGCGCGGCCGCAAGCCCCGTCTCGCCGAGCCCGGCTACCTCGGGGCGTCGGGGCAAAAGCGCCTGATCCCCGGATTCGGACGCAGGGCGCTCGAGGGCTTCCTCTTCCCGGCGACCTATCAGTTCACCGAGCGTTCGAGCGCGACGCAGCTCATCAGCTCCCAGCTGCGTGCTTTTCGGAGGAACTGGCGGACGATCAATCTCGGCTACGCGCGCTCCAAGAACCTGACGCCCTACGACGTGCTGACGATCGCCTCGATGGTGGAGAAGGAGGCGGTTGCTCCCGACGAGCGGCCCAAGATCGCGCGGGTCATCTACAACCGCCTGCACGCAGGGATGCCGCTCGGGATCGACGCGACCGTGCGCTACGCCTTCCACGTGCCGGGGACGCAGTCGCTGCTGGAGTCTCAACTCAACTCGGACAATCCGTACAACACGCGGAAGCGCGTCGGCCTCCCACCGACGCCGATCGCGAATCCGGGGCTCGCCTCGATCCAGGCCGCGGCGCACCCTGTCGCCGGCAACTGGCTGTACTTCGTTCGCAAGCCGGACAAGGTGCACCACTTCTTCACGGACAGCGAGCGAGCATTCATCAACTACAAGAACGCGCACGGGTTTGGGTGACCTGAGCGGCTCGACGCGGCTTGTCGCGCTGCTTGGGCAGCCGGTGGCCGGGTCGCTGTCGCCGCGGATGCAGAACGCCGCGTTCGCCGCGCGCGGGCTCGACTGGGCCTACGCCGCCTGCGACGTGGCGCCGGAGGGGCTGTCGGCGGCGGTCGCGGGGCTCGCCGCGCTCGGCTTCGCGGGAGCGAACGTGACGGCCCCCCACAAGGAGGCAGCGGCCGAGCTCGGTGACGAGTCCGAGGGGCCGGCCGTGAACACGCTCCTGTTTCGCGACGGGCGGGTGCTCGGCTTCAACACGGACAAGGCGATCGTCGCTGGGATCGAGGCGAAGCGGGTCTGCCTGATCGGCGCGGGCGGGGCGGCAAAGGCGCTGTTGCCGGCGCTGTCCGGGGAAGTTCGGGAGTTCTCGCGTCGTGCAGCCTGGCCGCCAGATGCGTCGGACGCCGACCTGATCGTGAACGCGACGCCGGTCAGAAACGAGCTGCTCGTCGAGCCGCGGGCCGGGCAGACCGTGGTCGACCTCGCCTACCGGGCGGACGGACGACCGACTGCGCTGGTCGAAGCCGCGCGGGCTGCGGGCTGCGAGGTCGTCGACGGCCTCGAGGCGCTCGTCCGCCAGGGGGCTGCTTCGTTTCAGCTCTGGACAGAGGTGCCGGCCCCCGTGGACGTGATGCGCGCGGCAGTACGCTCCGGCTGATGCTGACGCTGACAACTGCGGGCGAGTCGCACGGGCCCGCCCTGCTCGCGATCGTCACCGGGCTGCCCGCGGGCCTCGTGCTCGATCGCGGCGCCATCGACGCCGACCTGCGCCGCCGGCAGCAGGGCTACGGGCGCAGCCCTCGCCAGCAGCTCGAGCAGGACGAAGTCGACGTGCTCGCCGGTCTCCGGCACGGGCGGACGCTCGGAACACCGCTCGCGCTCGTCGTCCGCAATCGCGACCACAAGAACTGGGCCTGGGCGATGAGCCCCTGGCCGCCCGAGGGCGACCGGGAGGGCAAGGGAACCAAGCCGGTGACCCTCCCGCGTCCGGGTCACGCCGATCTCGCCGGCGCGCAGAAATTCGGGCTCGCAGACGTCCGCGACGCCCTCGAGCGCGCCAGCGCCCGGCAGACGGCGGTCGCCGTTGCGGCGGGCGCGGTCGCCAAAGCCCTGTTGAGTGAGCTCGGGATCGAGGTGCGCGGAGCGGCGCGCGCGGAGGCCGGTGCCGATGAAGTCGAGGTCGACGAGGCTCGCGCCGAACGGGACACCCTTGGCGGCGTCGTCGAGGTGCGCACCCGAGGCGTCCCGCCCGGACTCGGCTCGTACGCGACGAAGGAGCAGCGGCTCGACGGCCGGCTCGCCGCGGCGCTGATGGGCATTCAGGCGGTCAAGGGGGTCGAGATCGGCGAGGGCTTCCGGCTCGCCCGGCTGCGGGGTTCTGAGGCACACGACGAGATCGTTCGCGACGAGCGCGGCTTGCACAGGACGACGAACCACGCCGGTGGGCTCGAGGGCGGAGTCTCGAACGGCGAGGAGATCGTCGTCCGCGCCGCCATGAAGCCGCTGCCCACCCTGATGCAGCCACTCGCCTCCGTCGACCTCGAGACCGGGGACCCCGGCGAGGCGCTCGTCGAACGGAGCGACGTCTCGGCGGTCGAGGCCCTCGCGGTCGTCGCCGAGGCGGCGGTTGCCTTCGAGCTGGCGCGCGCCGCGAGAGAGAAGTTCGGCGGCGACGCCCTCGGCGATTTCGTCTCGGCCTACGAGAGCTACGTGGAGCGGATCGACTGGCAACCGCGCTAGGGGCACTTGGGAGGCACATCGCCCTGATCGGCTTCATGGGCGCCGGCAAGTCGACGGTGGGCCGGCAGGTGGCTCTGCGCCTGGGACGGCCGTTCTACGACGTCGACGAGGAAATCGAGCGGGCCGAAGGGCCGATCTGGGAGCTGTTCGAGCAGCAGGGGGAGACCGCTTTTCGCGAGCTCGAGGCCCGGTTCACGCGCGAGGTCGCAATGCGCCGCGAGCCGAGCGTGATCGCGGTCGGGGGCGGCGCGGTCGAGACGCGCGACCTCCTCGACACGCTGGACGTCCTGACGGTGTACCTCGACGTCGACGCGGACGAAGCCTGGGCGCGCGTGCAGGGAAGCCGCAGGCCGCTTGCGCGTGACGAAAGCGAGTTCCGCGACCGCTACGAGCGTCGTCGGCCGCTCTACGAGCAGGCCGCAGACGCGCGAACTGAGGACGCCGATGGCGTCGTCCTCGCCGCGGGCGGCGTGAGCGTTTCGGCCATGTCTCGGGACCTGGTGCCCGGACAGATCGCGCTCGTCGCGGACGAACGCGTGCTCGAGCTCCACCCGCCGCCGGTCGACGCCCCTGTCTTGACCGTGCCGGCGGGTGAGGGGGCGAAGACCGTCGCGACCGCGGCGCGGCTCTGGCGGGGGCTTCGGCTCGACCGCGGCGGAACGCTCGTCGCCTTCGGCGGCGGCTGCACGACCGACGTCGCCGGCTTCGTCGCGGCGACGTACCTGCGCGGGATCGACTGGATCGCGGTGCCGACGACGCTCGTCGGCCAGGTCGACGCCGCCATCGGCGGCAAGACCGCGATCGACCTTCCCGAGGGGAAAAACCTGGTCGGGGCCTTCCACTGGCCCGTACGCACGTTGATCGATCCCGAGCTGCTGGAGACGCTGCCCGAAGAGCAGCGCCGCGAAGGGCTCGCGGAGGTCGTCAAGACGGGCCTGCTCGCCGGCGAGCCGTTGTGGGAGCTTCCAGAGAGGGAGCTCGTTCGCCGTTGTGCGGCCTTCAAGACCGCGCTCTGCCTGCGCGATCCGTACGACCTCGGCCCGCGCCTGGTTCTCAACCTGGGCCACACCTTCGCCCACGCGCTCGAGGCCGGCGCCGGGTATGAGACCGTCACGCACGGCCGCGCAGTCGCGCTCGGGCTGTTGGCGGCCCTGCGGCTCTCCGGGTGGTCGACGGATGCGGTCGAGGACGTTCTGAGGCC
>DATFXA010000259.1:0-6330 GCA_035258645.1 Gaiellaceae bacterium | reverse complement strand
TCGAACGCGAGCTCGCTCGGCGACGGCAGCTCGTCCCGGTCGAACCAGCGAAGCTCGGAAACGTCGTCGGCCGCCGTCGCCTCGCCGCCGACGACGCGGGCCGTCCAGTACAGGTTCAGGGTCGCCTTGGCGGTCGAGTCGCCGCCGTAGCGGTCGACCCAGATCCCGAGGAAACGCTCAGGCTCGACATCGAGCCCGGTTTCCTCTTTCAGCTCGCGCCGGAGTCCGTCGAGCGGATCCTCGCCCTCGTTGAGAAAGCCGCCAGGGATGTCCCAGAAGCCCTCGAAAGGAGGGTGCGCTCGCCGTGCGAGCAAGACTCGCCCGTTGGCGACGCAGAGCGCGCTTGCGGTCGGCTTCGAACCGGCGTAGACGACGAAGCCGCAGGTTCCGCAGGTACGCCGCGCCGTGTCGCCGGCCAGCTCAGCGCCGCATCGAGGACAAATTTTCCACCCTTCGAGCTCCCCCATCGTGATGTAGGTGTACACCTACATCATGAGTCCCAAGTTCGTTCCAGCCGGTCTCGCCGAGCTCCAGCGCATCGGTCTGCTCGCCGAGCTCCCCGGCGAGACGCTCGTCCGGCTTGCGCAGCGAATGCGCCGCGAACAGGTTCCCCCCGGCGGCGCCGTGGTCGAGGAGGGCGACAACGGCGATCGCTTCTACGTCGTCCTGAACGGGATGTTCGCCGTCAGCCAGGCCTCGCTGGGGGCCCGAAGCGTGCTGCGGCCCGGCGACTACTTCGGCGAGGTCGCGCTGACAATGGACGTGCCGCGGACGGCGTCCGTGCGGGCGCTCACACCGGCGACAGTCGCGAGCTGCGACCGCGAGACGTTCGACGAGTTCATCCGTCCGCTGTTTTCGGACGCCTAGCTCATGGTCTAGCGAAGTACCCCCGTGTGGCCCAACGAGTAGCGGCCCGGCTGTGGCCACACGCATACGCCATGGGGCCCGTAGCCGACCGAGATCCGGGCGAGCACGCGGCCGTTCTTCGTGCTGATCGCATAGACCTGGGCGTTGTAGCGGGCCGACAACCAAAGCACCTTGCCGTCCGCGGACACGCCTCCCATATCCGGGCTGCCACCGACTTTCCATTTGGCGACAAGCCGACGGGTCGCGAAGTTGAGCACGGAGATCGTGCCCTCGTTTCGATTCGTGATGTAGAGCAGCTTCGCGTTGCGGCTCGGATAAAGACCGTGCGCGCCGGCTCCCGTATGGACGAAGCCGAGGACGTGTCGGCCCGTCCGGTCGATCTCCCAAACCCCGTTCGATGCCATATCAGCTACGTAGAAGACCCTTCCGTCGGGCGAGAGCTTCACGTCTTGTGGCATGGCGCTTGCACGCGGCAGCCTGAGGACGCCGACCACGCGTTCTCGTCGGACGTCCACCTTCACCATTTCCGCTGAGAACTCGCAGCTTGCGAGCAGGAAGCGACCGTCGGCGGAAAAGTCCATGTGGTCGATGCCGCGGCAGGGGACGTCCAGTGCGCGGTGCAGCTTCATCGTGTGCGCGAAACGGAAATCGAGCCGATGCTCGCGCTCGGCGACCACGATCGCGAAGCGGCCTCCCGGCGTGAAGTAGAGGTTGTACGGATCGCTGACCGGCACGGGCTTGCCCTTCGGCCGCCCGGTGATAGGGCTTACCGGCGTCAAGCTGTTGCCGGCATCGTTGTCGACCCAGAGGGTCTTCAGATCGTAGGACGGCGTCACGTGCTGGGGCAGGAGTCCGACGGTGTAGTGGGCAACGATCTTGAACGTCCGCTGGTCGATCACGTCGACGGTGTTGCTGGCGCTGTTCGGCACGTAGACACGCGGGGGAACGCCACGAACCGTCGGGCTCAGATCGTTTGCACCGTCGTATGCGTAGACACCGGCGGCCGATGCACTCGCCGGTTTCGTCAGCCTGCGTTTCGTTCGCGGCGCAGAGGAGTTGATCGCCGCCAGGCTCGTCAGTTGCGCCTCAGTCGCCTGGCCACGGCCGCCGGCAACCAGGACGGTACGCCCCAGCGTCGTTGCAGCCACGTCAGAGACCGGGCGCGGCAGGTGTCCGGCAACTCGGATCCGACCGGTTGTCGGGTCGATGGCGACGATCCTGGAGGTCGGGGTGTCCGCTCGGGCTGAGCGGCCGCCGATCACGAGCGCGCTGTTGCCTAGTTCTGTGGCGCCGGCATGTGTCGTTGCCTCCGGAAGACTGCCGAGGCGGCGGAGTTCACGTCCGCGGGGATCGAAGCTATAGACCGCACGACTCGCAGTGCCGTCCGGAAGGGACCCGCCCGCCACGATGATCTTTCCCTGGGCTGCAGCCACGGCGGCGTAGCGGATCGGGGTGGGCAGGCGGGCGACAACCCGAGCGCTCTCGCCTGGGCGCCAGGTCACGATCGTGTTCAACCAGTTCCGGCCGGTGTAGCCCCCGACGATGTACGCCTGCCCCGCGACCACGGTCGAGGCGTGATCGCTGCTCGGCGCCGGTAACGATCCGACTCGGCTCGCCGCTCCGGTCGTGGGGTCGACACGCAGGATCTGGTCGAGCTGGCGAATGCCGTCCCCGCCGCCGAATTCGTACACCTTCGACCCGATTCGAACTGCCGCACCGTCGTGGAAAACATTGGGCAGCCGACCGATTGTCCGTACCCGACCGTTGGCGATCGTACGGACGTCTGCGGTCGAACTGTCCGCGGAGTCAAGGCCGCCGAGCAGAAGAATCCGTCTTCCAAACGTCACGATCGCGGCGTCCTGGATCGGAGCCGGGAGCGAGCCCGCCGCGCGGGAGACGATGCGGATCGGAGCATGCGGCCGTGCGGATCGAGCCGCGGATTGCCGGAGAGCCGGTCGCGGAGAAGCCGCGTGATCGTTGTCATCCCAAACAGCGGCCCAGACTCCGGCCGCGCTTGTGCCGGCGGCGATCACCAGAGCCGCGAGGGCGAACCAGCGCCAACGCTTTACGCCCGCCCATCTACCGCCACGCGTGAGGGGCGGATCCGCCACGTGCGTCTAGGATGCCCGACTCGTCAGACCCCTGCGCCGGTTGCGCCGAAATCGGCGAGCACCGCGTCGGAGAGGCGCGGCCAGGCCTCCTTGGCCCAGTCGCCGAAGTCCCGGTCGGCGAGGCAGACGCACGCAACCCCGGCCTCCGGGTCAACCCAGAGAAAGCTCCCGCTCTGACCGAAGTGGCCGAACGTTCGCGGCGAGTTCTGCTCGCCGGTCCAGTGTGGACGCTTCTCGTCGCGGAGCTCGAAGCCGAGTCCCCAGTCGTTGGGATCCATCCGGCCCAAGCCCGGCAGCACCCCCACGAGGCCCGGGAACTGAACCGCTGTCGCCTCGGCGAGCGTCTCTGCCGCGACGACTGGAGGCCACCCGTCGACGAGAAACATCGCCAGGTAGCCGAGGTCCTCGAGTGTTCCGCGAAGGCCCGAAGCAGGCGAGCCCACGAGCTCCGCGTCCATGCCGATCGGCCTGAGAACCGCCTCTGCGAGGTACTCGGCAAAAGACATTTCTGCGCGCGTGGACACGAGCTCCGCGACCGCCTCGTAGCCTGCGTTCGAGTAGATCCTCCGCAGGCCCGGCGCAGCGATCGGGGCGCCTGCGTCGAGTGGGAGACCCGATGCATGGGCGAGCAAATGCCGCAAGGTCGAGCCCGGCGGCCCGGCCGGCTCGTCGAGGTCGACGATCCCCTCCTCGGCCGCGACCAGGGCCGCGAGCGCCGTCACGAGCTTCGTCACCGACGCCCACTCGAAGAGGCGCGCTCTGTCGCCTCGACTTGGGCCGCCTCGGCCTCGCTCGATCACGGCGACGGCTGCATGCTCGACGGGCCATTCGTCGACGAGCCGAAGCGCATCCACGCGGCGCGATACTAGCCGGGTGGAGAGGAGGATCGTCCCCGCTGATTCGCCGTACGCGCCGAGTGTCGGCTACTCCCGCGCGGTTCGGGTCGGCGACCAGATTCACGTCTCCGGCACGGCGGCGTTCATGCCTGACGGCGAGCCCCCGCCGGCCGGGGCCTACGCCCAGACGCGGCGGTGTCTCGAGATCATCGTCGACGCGCTGGCGCAGCTCGGCGCGGAGCCAGAGGATGTCGTCCGCACGCGCGTCTACGTGACCTCGGCGGACGACTGGGAGGAGGTCGGCCGCGCCCACAGCGAGGTCTTCGGCGACATTCGCCCCGCGAGCGCGATGCTCGTGATCACCGGACTGCTCGACCCGCGGTTCCTGGTCGAGATCGAAGCGGACGCGATCGCGCCGAACTGAAAAGCGCCGCAAAAGAGGGATACTTGCCGCGATGAAGCAGATCTATCCCGCGACGATCACCGGCAAGAGCTTCGCGCCTGGTGGCAGCGTCCTCGACCACGCGTTCGGCAAGAGCGAGCCCTACACGCTCGGGGTCGAGGAGGAGTACATGCTGCTGGACGGTCAGAGCTTCGACCTCGTCCAGCACATCGACACCGTCCTGGCCGCGATTTCGGGACACGAGCTCGAGACGAACATCAACGCCGAGCTGATGCAGTCGGTTCTCGAAATCGCGACGCCGGTCTGCCGGACGGCGGGCGACGTCGACCGCGAACTGCGCCGCCTTCGCTCGTACGTCGCCGGGATCGCGAGTGAGGACCAGCTCCGCGTGGGCTCCGCCGGAACGCATCCGTTCAGCCTCTTCGAGCGGCAGCGGATCACCGCGCGCGACCGCTACCGACATCTGATCGACCAGATGCAGTACGTCGCCCGCAGGGAGCTGATCTTCGGACTCCACATCCACGTCGCGATCGACGATCCCGAGAAGGCGATCCAGGTCGTCAATGGGTTGCTCGCGCACATCTCATCGCTGCTCGCGCTCTCGGCGTCGTCGCCTTTCTGGCGCGGCGAGGCGACCGGCCTCGCCTCGAGCAGGCAGATCGTCTTCGCGGCCTTTCCGCGCTCCGGCCCCCCGCCTCGTTTCAAGGATTACGCCGACTACGCCGAGGTGGTCGGCCAGCTCGAGAAGACTGGGTGTATCGCGGACTACACCCACATCTGGTGGGACATCCGGCTGCATCCGCGGCTCGGCACTGTGGAGATCCGCGTCTGCGACGCCGTCACTCGCGTCGAGGACGCGGTCGCGCTGGCGGCTTTCTCCCAGGCCCTCGTCAAGCACTACAGCGAGCGGTATGACCGAGGCGACGAGATCCCTTCCTATCACCGCATCCTGACGACAGAGAACAAGTGGCTCGCCGCTCGTTACGGGCTCGAGGCGCCGGTCATGGATCTCGCGACGGGCCGGCGGAACCGAGTTCCTGTCGCTCAGCTCGTGCGGCGAACGCTGCGCGACATCGAACCGCACGCGCGGGAGCTCGGGTCCGAGCGCGAGCTCGAAGGAGTGCGCGAGATCCTGGCCCGCGGCAACGGCGCCGACCGTCAGCGCCGGACGTTCAACGCCAACCGCGACATCGTGGAGGTCGTACGCGAGATCGCTGACGCGACCGAAGCGGCCGCGGCTACCGCAGCCGCGGCTTAAGCAGCGCTCCGCCTGCGGACCTCGGCGGGCAGCTTGAAAAAGACGTTCTCCTCGGTGGGCGAGAGCTCGCGGATTTCAGCAACCCCGCGGCTGCGGAACCAGTTACAGAGGTCCTCGACGAGCACCTCAGGCGCGGAGGCGCCGGAGGTGACCCCAACCGTCTCGACGCCATCGAGCCACCGCTCTTCAAGCCTGCGCGCGGTCTCGATCAAGTGTGCTGCGACTCCGCCGGCACTCGCGACCTCGACCAGGCGCTGCGAGTTCGAGCTGTTCGCCGAGCCGAGCACGAGCAGGAGCTGGACGTGCGGGACGAGCTCCTTGACCGCCCGCTGGCGGTTTGTCGTGGCGTAGCAGATGTCTTCCTTCTTCGGACCGTGGAGGCTCGGGAAGCGGCGCCGGAGAGCGGCGACGATCTCGCGCGTCTCGTCGACCGAGAGCGTGGTTTGGGTGATGTAGGCGACCCGGTCGGGGTCCTCGACCTCCAGGCACTCGGCGTCGGCGACGGATTCGACGAGGACGATCGCCTCCGGTGCCTCGCCCATCGTTCCCTCGACCTCCTCGTGGCCTGCGTGGCCGACCAGGACGACCGTGTAGCCCTCGGCCGCGTAGTGCTTCGCCTCCGCGTGCACCTTCGTCACGAGCGGACAGGTCGCGTCGATCGCTCGCAACGAACGCGCCGCGGCGCCGGTGCGGACGGCGGGAGCGACCCCGTGCGCCGAGAAGACGACCAGGCCGCCCTCCGGAACCTCCTCGACGCTGCCGACGAAAACTGCGCCGAGCTGGCGAAGCTGGTCGACGACGTAGGAGTTGTGGACGATCTGCTTCCTGACGAAGACGGGAGGCCCGTGCTGCGCG
>DATFXA010000258.1:0-4293 GCA_035258645.1 Gaiellaceae bacterium | reverse complement strand
TCCTGCTGTGAGGCTGGGAGCAGCTCGTAGCTCCAGCCGATTGTCGCGCGTAGCGTTTGCTGGCGTTCGTCGGCGTCCCGTGCGCCGCCGGTGAGGAGGCCGAGACGCTGGTCGAGGCGACGTAGGAGGGCGGGAGGGGGGAGGGCTCTAACCCGAGGCGCCGCCAGCTCGATCGCGAGGGGAAGGCCGTCGAGCCGGACGCAGATCTCGGCCACCACGCCGGCGTTTCCGTTGAGCGCAAAATCCGAGGTTGCGGCCTGCGCTCGCTCGACGAAGAGCCGAACGGCTTCGTTCTCCATCAGCGTTCCGGCGTCGAGCGTCTCGTCCAGGCGCGGAAGGTCGAGCGGCGGCACGGGATGGGTGTGTTCACCAGCAATGCGAAGGGGCGTACGGCTCGTGACGAGCACGCTCAAGCGCGGTGCCGCCGCGAGGAGGCCGCTGAGGGCCGCGGCTGCCGGCACTACCTGCTCGAAGTTGTCGAGTAGCAAGAGGGTCTCCTTGTCGCGCATGTACTGCGTCAGCGTCTCCGCGAGCGTCTCACCCGGTTGTTCGCGGAGTCCGAGCGTGTGCGCGATCGTCGGCAGCACGAGCTCCCAGTCGCGGACGGGCGCGAGCGAAACGAAGAAGACCCCGTTCGCGAATTGCTCGAGCTGCTCCGCCGCGATCTGGAGCGCGAGCCGTGTCTTCCCCGTTCCGCCGGCGCCGGTGAGGGTCAGGAGCCGAACGTCCTCACGCGCGAGCAACGCGCACCCGTCGTCCAGCTCGCGTTCCCGCCCGACCAGCGCGTTTGCAAGCACGGGCAGGTTCGTCGGCCTGTTCTCGAGCGTGTTCAGCGGCGGGAACTCGGTCGGCGCTCCTTGTATCTGCAGCTGGTAGAGCCGCTGCGGCTTGGATAGGTCCTTCAACCGATGCTCGCCCAGGTCGCGCAGCTGGTAGCGGCTATCGAGGAGCGCGCGTGTGGATTCGGACAACAGAACCTGCCCGCCGTGTCCGGCCGCCATCACCCGCGCGGCGTGGTGGACGTCGAGACCGACGTAGCGGTTGCCGACCGGCCTCGGCTCCCCCGTGTGCAGGCCCATCCGGACGCGGATCTCGTTTTCACCGGGCCAGTCGTGGCCGGCGAGGGCCAGCTGCGCCTCGGCGGCTGCCGAGACGGCGTCGCCGGCCGCCGCGAAGGCTACGAAGAACGCGTCTCCTTCGGAGTCGAGCACGTGCCCGTCATGGCGCCGAAATGCCTCCTCCAGTAGACGACGATGCTCCGCCAGCAGGTCCGCGTACGCGTCGCCGACGCGTTGGAGCAGGCGGGTCGACCCCTCGATGTCGCTGAAGAGCAGCGTGACGGTTCCGACGGGGAGTTCGCCCATGCTCTCTCAGAGTCTGGCGTTTATCGGCCAGGCCGCCAAGAGTCTCGTCGCTTAGAGGGAGAGCCCTTCGCGGCTGACTGTCCCTGAAAGCGATTCAGCAGCTGTTACTTCTCGATCTCCTTCTGTCCAGCCCCGGCGCCGGAGCCGACTTCCTTCTTCAGCTGTTCGAGCTCGTCGTCGACCTGCGACGACGAGGCCATCTGTGCGAGCTCACGATCGAGCGGCGACTGATCAGAGGTGAAATCCTCTAGGGCGCCTGACGCGGTGAGCTCATCGATCGCGTCCGCTCGCGCCTGCATCTCCTCGGTCTTGTCGCGTGCCCGCTGAATAGCCTGGCCCGTGTCGGCCATCTGCTCGCCGATTCCGGTCGCGGCCTCGCCGATTCGCACCTGCGCCTCGGCTGCCGAGTACTGCGCCTTGATCACTTCCTTCTCGGAGCGGAAGGCCTCGACGCGGGTCGAGAGCTGCTGCTCGCTCGCTACGAGCTTCTGCTGCTGCGCGTCGAGCTGCTTGATCTGCCCATCGAGTCCCTGGAGCTGCTGCTGGACCGCTGACTTGCGCTCGAGCGCTTGTCGGGCGAGATCCTCACGCCCCTGAGAGACCGCTTGCCGGGCCTGGGTGTCGAGCTTGACGACGTTCTGCTCGAGGCTCTGCGTCTGGAGCTCGAGCCGCTTCTTGGCGGTGACGACGTCGGCGACTCCTCGCTTCACGTTCTGGAGGAGCTCGAGCTGCTTCTCATACGAGTAATCGAGCGTCTCGGAGGGCTTCTCCGCCCGATTGAGCAGCTTCGAGTACTTCGCCTTGATGATCGTCATCGTCCGTTGCATCAGCCCGGCCATTGGCCCTCCTCTTTGCGGAATTCTCGGGGTAGCGTACCGGCGGTGATTGTCGAGAGGAGCATGCATCCCGCCTGGCTATCGAATGCCTACCTGGTCGCGGACCGTGAGGGCGGGACCGCGGTCTTTGTCGACTCCGGCGCGCCGCTCGAGCCGCTGCACGAGGCCGTCCAACGCCTCGGGTTGACGGTTACGCACCTGCTGACGACTCACGCAGACCACGATCACGTCGCCGGCGACGGCGAGCTGCGCGAGCGCTACGGGCTCGAGATCGTCAAGGGCCCGCTCGAGACCGATGGTCTCAGCTTCGAGGCGCTACCGACCCCGGGCCATAAGGACGACCACCTGACCTTCGTCGCCAACGGCGAAGCCTCGTTTACCGGCGACGTTCTCTTCAAAGACGCCGTCGGCGGAGGCGACTTCGGGCAGATCCGCGACTCGGTCATGAATGTGCTGATGAGGCTGCCGCCCGAGACGCTCGTGTTTCCCGGCCACACGGACGAGACCACGATCGGGCGCGAATGGGAGCACAACCCATTCATCCGGGTCTGGCGTGGGGAGGCGCTGGAGGGAACCGAGCGCGTTCGCGTCGGCGGCCGCGACGCGACGCTAATCGTCTGGTCGCCGGACTATGACGGCAAGGGCAAGGCGTGGGTTCGCTTCGACGGCGGTGAGAACGCGATCGTGGGCGGCTCCCGCGTAGAGCGCGGCTGAGCGCGGTTACAGTCCGGCCGTGGACATCGTCCCGGAGCCGATCGACCGCTACGCCGAGGGGCACACGACACCTCCTGAGCCGCTGCTAGCCGCGCTGGCGAAGGAGACGCGCGAGACGCTCGAGTCTCCGCAGATGCTCACGGGGACGGTCGAGGGCCGTTTCCTGGAGCTGCTCGTGTACGGGAGCGGCGCCAAGCGCGTGCTCGAGCTCGGCACCTACAGCGGCTACTCGGCGCTGTCGATGGCGGCGGGACTGCCTGAGGGCGGACGGATCGACACGTGCGAGCTCGACGAGGAGCGGGCTGCGGTCGCGCGCCGCTACATCGACCAGAGCCCCTACGCCGACCGGATCCAGATCCACCTGGGCCCCGCACTGGAGACGATCGGCCGGCTCGAGGGTGAGTTCGACTTCGTCTTCATCGACGCCGACAAGCCGAACTACGTCAACTACTACGAGGCAGTGCTGCCGCGGCTGACCGAGGGAGGCTTCATCGCCGCGGACAACACGCTCTGGAGCGGGCGGGTTCTCGACGACGCAGACAACGATGAGGGCACGCGCGCGATCAAGGCTTTCAACGAGCACGTCAAATCCGACCCCCGCGTGACCTCGGTAATGCTGAGCGTGCGCGACGGCGTCACGCTCATCCGTCCAAGGGGAGGAAGCTGATGGCGATCAAGTTTCACCGCTGCAAGAACCTGTGGGTCAAGACGCCCGGTCACCCGTGCTGGCGTGTCCAGAAGGCCCTGGACGAACAGGGGATCGAGTACGAGGTCGTCAAGGAGCCGTGGCCCGGCGGCCGCGACAACACGATCGCGCACACCGGGCAGAAGAAGTACCCGTGGATCGAGTTCGAGGACGGCTCGATCTATCGCGAGGAGTCGAAGGACATGGCGGCGACGATCCGCGCAGGCCGGCTGAACGAGAAGCGCGGCGGCGCGACGCCCGCAGCTACCGCTCCGTAGAGGCGGCTACACTTCGCCCCGCCCGGGGCTATAGCTCAGCTGGGAGAGCGCCTGGATCGCACCCAGGAGGTCGCCGGTTCGAGTCCGGCTAGCTCCATACAGAAAAAGGCCCGCAAAAAGCAGGCCTTTCTACAAGGTCAGCTCAACGACCATGCCCTCTCGCGCTCCTCCGACTCGAGGCGCTCGAGCGCCTGGTCGTCGTGCGTCGGCCCGTGGTGGACGAGGACGAGGCGCCCGGCACCGACCGCCTCTGCATGGCCAACGGCGTCTGCGGCGCTCGAGTGCCCCAGCCGATCCGATCTTCGTACTCGTCCTCGAAGTACTGCGCGTCGTGGAGAAGGAGGTCTGCGTCCGCGGCGATCGCGGCGCCCGACATCGAGTCCCGCGACCTACCGGCCCAGCCGGCCAATGCGGGC
>DATFXA010000257.1:0-4770 GCA_035258645.1 Gaiellaceae bacterium | reverse complement strand
CTCCTGGAGGCACAGCACGTCCGGCCGGTCGGTCGCAGCGAGCCGCACCATCTCCTCCAGGTACGCACGACGCTCCGGCGGCTTCGCGTTGCCATGGAAGACATTCCAGGTGCGGATGAGCAGCGCCAGAGCGAGGGCTAGTCTAGGCGCGTGTTTCGGCGCCGCCGTTTCACCGATGTGATCTCGCGGCAGCTCGATCTCTTCGAGCGAGAGCATGCGGATGTGATCCGTGAGTGCGACGAGCTCGAGCGGGCCTACAACGACGCGCCGCGCGACGAGGCCGAGGAACGCTACGGGGACTATGTCGACGCGGTGGAGACCGGAACCGAGCTACTCGCTGACCTGCGGGACCATTTCGCCCTGACGCTCGCCGCCGACGCCTGGGAGGTCTACGAAGACGAGTTCAATCGCGCGGTGCTGAAGCGCTTCCCACGCTTCGCCCTCGAAATCGAGAACCGCTAGCGGTGCCCGAAGTGATGCGCCGCCGGTAGTGAGCCGAACACGTCGGCGCCGTTGGCGATCTCTTTGGCGAGCGGTACCAGCGACTCGAACTCGCTGACGAGGACGTTCTGATTGCGGCCGACTCGCTCGAAGCGGCCGCGCGCGAGCACCAGTGGCTCGCCACGGACAAGGGGGCGGAAGCGCTGATAGACGGGCGGCGGCACGATCAGGTTGACTTGCCCGAATTCGTCCTCGAGCAGCATGAAGACGACGCCGTTCGCGGTCGAGGGACGCTGGCGGGCGACCGCCAGGCCGGCTACCGCGACCTGCCGCCCGTGCGAATGGTCGCCGAGATCGCGGCTCGAAACGACTTCGCCGGGCAGTCTGGGCCGAAGCAGCGCCAGCGGGTGCGTCCCGACTGAGAGGCTCGTCAGCCGGTAGTCGGCGAGCATGCGCTCCCAGGGCGTCTGCGCAGGCAGCTCCGGAGTTGCGGCGGCCGGATCGAGCGAGAGCGTGAGTTGGCGAGCCTCTCCGCCTGAGCCGGGAACGCTCGCGGGACGAAAGGCGAGGCCGAGCTCCCAGAGCAGCTGCCGCCGCTCGCCGAGCTCGTCGCAGGCGCCAGAGGCAACGAGCGCCTCGAGCCGGTCGCGGACGACCTCGACCCGGTGGGCCAGGTCGCGGACGCCGGTGAACGGCCCGCGCCGCTCGCGCTCCTTCACCACCGCTTCCGCTCCGGGCTCGCCGAGCGACTGCACGTAATCGAGCCCGATCCGCACGGCGTCGCCCTCGAGCCCGCACTTGACGCCGCTGCGATTGACGTCGGCGGGGCGTACCTCCACCCCACGTCGCTGTGCATCTCGCACAAGCGAGGCGGGCGGATAGAACCCCATCGGCTGCGCATTCAGCAGCGCGGCGAGGAACTCGCGCGGGTGGTGGTGGCGCAACCACGTCGACTGGTAGGCGAGCAGGCCGAACGCCGCAGCGTGGGACTTGGGAAATCCGAAGCCCGAGAAGCCGGCCAGCTTGTCGTACACCTGGTCCGCAAGCTCCGGGTCGACGCCCCTCTCGCTCGCACCTGCGACGAAGCGGGTGCGATAGGCCTCGATCGCCTCCTCGCTTCGCTTTCGGCTCATCGCGCGCCGGAGGCCCTCGGCCTCCCCGACAGAGAAGCCGGCCAGCGCCATGCCGACCTCCAGCACCTGATCCTGGAAGACGACGACCCCCAGCGTGTCGCGAAGCGCCTCGGCGAGCAATGGATGGTCGACCGGCGGGACGAAGCTCGGGTCCTCGCGTAGCCGCTGGCGGTGCTCGATGTACGGATGGACGGCTTTGCCCTGGATCGGGCCGGGCCGGACGAGAGCGACCTGCACGGTCAGATCGTCGAGGTTCTCCGGCCGGGTGCGCAGCAGCGACTGCATCTGCGCGCGGCTCTCGATCTGGAAGACGCCGATCGTGTCGGCGCGCTGGATGTCGTCGTAGACGTCGGGGTCGTCGAGTGAGATGCGCGAAAGATCGATTGCCTCCCCACGCTCAGCAGCGATCAGCTCGACGCACTCCTCGACCGCGGAGAGCATCCCGAGCCCCAGCAGGTCGATCTTCAGGAAGCCCGCATCCGCGCAGGAGTCCTTGTCCCACTGGACGAGCTGCCGCCCCGCCATCGCAGCCGGCATCACCGGCACGAGCTCGACCAGTGGGCGACTGGAGATGACCATCCCGCCGGGGTGCTGGGAGGCGTAGCGCGGCAGGCCGCCGATCTCGCTGCAGAGCTCGCCAAAGGCGCGCCAGCGCGGCGAGCGGAGCTTCGTCTCGGCGTCTGGCAGCGTCGCAACCTCGTCCGCGACCCGCCGGGGATTTCCTTCCGTCAGCCGGGCGAGCCGCTCCAGCTCTGCATGCGGTAGGCCGAGAGCCATCCCGATGTCGCGGATCGCGCCACGCGCGTGGTAGGTCGGGAAGGCAGCGACGAGCGCTGCATGCTCGCGCCCGTACTTGTCGCTCACCGCCGGGAGCAGCTTCTCGCGGATGTCGCGCGGGAAGTCCAGGTCGATGTCGGGCACCGCCGCCATGTCGCGGTTGAGAAAGCGACCGAGCGAGAGCCCCGCGGAGACCGGGTCGACGTGCGAGAGCCCGGTCAGGTAGCAGACGATCGAACCGACGGAGCTGCCGCGGCCCCGTCCCGGCGGCAGCGTCGAGCGCGGCGAGTCGCGGCCGCGCACCTCGACCGCCAGCTCTCGGGCCAGCTCGAGCACCTCCCAGTGCAGCAGGAAGAAGCCGGCAAGCCCGAGCTCGTCGATCAGTTTCAGCTCCTCGTCTAGCCGAGCACGCGTTTTTTCTTTGTGTCCGTTGTGGCCCGAATAGCGCTCGGCGAACGCGCGGTTACAAACCGCCGCCAGCTGGGCGATCGCCGGCTCGCCGTTCTCGGAGAAGTCCGGATACCGGTAGCCGAGGTCCTCGTTCAGGTCGAACTCGAGGCGTTCGGCGAGCTCCCCGGTTCGTTCCACCGCCTCGCGGTCGTGGGGAAAGAGCTCCGCGATCTCCCCCGGCGCCCGCAGGAAGCTCTCGCGGTTCCCACGCCGCTCGGCCTCACAGCCGTCGAGCGAGGTGCGGTTCTTGACGGCGACGAGCGCGTCCTGCAGGGCGGTTCGACGTGGATCGTGCGCGTGGACGTCGCCGGTCGCAACGGTCGCGACATCGAGCGCCTCCGCGAGCTCGCGCAGCGCCCCGTTGCGGCGCGCGTCGCCGCGCTCGAACGGCCGCTGCAGCTCGACGAAGAAGCGGTCGCGGCCGAACGCTTTCGCCAGGCGGGCGGCCGCGTTCGGGCTCCGCACCGCGAGCCCGTGCCGCGCGCAGCCCGACAGGCAGACGAGACCTTCGTTGCGCTGCTCCAGCTCCGCCTGCTCGAGCGCCGGCTCGAGCAGCTCCCGCTCCTTTCCTGGAATCCGAGTGCCCGCATGAGCGGCGGTCAGCAGCCGGCAGAGGTTTGCGTAGCCCACAGCCGACTCGACGAGCAGAGTCACGTGCGGCCCATCGGCGAGCGTCACCTCCGCGCCGGTGATCGGACGGACGCCGAACGTCTTCGCCGCCTGCGCGAACTCGAGCGAGCCGTAGACGCCGTCGTGGTCGGTCAGCGCAAGTGCGTCATAACCGAGTTCCGCGGCCCGAATCGCGAGCTCCTCCGGCAGCGAGGCGCCGTCCAGGAACGAATAGGCTGAATGCGCATGGAGCTCGACGTATTGCCGCGGAAAATGCTTTCGCATTTTCCGCGGAGCTTGTTTTGTCCCATCGCTTCGCTCGGGAGACACAACAAATGAACCCCGTTCTGCTTTCACCCGGCGCTGGCGAGACGACCACCGATCGCCCCGAGCGGTCGATCACGATTCTCTGCGAGCTCGACCAGCTGATCATCTCGCTCTTCCGCTACGAGCCGGGCGAGAAAGGCCCTGACCCCCACGTCCACCGCCACCACGCAGACTCGTTCTACGTCCTCGAGGGTGAGGTCGACTTCGGGCTCGGCCCGGAAGTCACGCGGATCACGGGCGGGCCGGAGACGTTTGCAGGCGCTCCGCCGAACGTCGTCCACACCTTCCGGAACTCGAGCGACGCGTCGGCGCTCTTCCTCAACGTCCACGCGCCGAGCATGGGCTTCGGCGACGTCCTCCGCGGCGGGGGCTACGAGCACTTCGACCAGTTCGAGCCGCCCGCGGACGGAGGCAGGCCGGTCGAGGACGCGATCTTCAGCCCACGAGGCGCGGGAGAGCTGATCGAGCACGAGCACACCTCCCACCGTGTCCAGGCCGAGCTGCCCGAGCTCTCCGTGATCGAGATGACCTTCCTCCCTGAGTTCGAGGGCGTCGACCCGCATACGCACGAAGACCTCGTCGATGCGTTCTACGTCCTCGCCGGCGAGGCCGACTTCGTCGTCGGGGATCAGGTGCGCCGGGCGGGGCCCGGCTCGTTCCTGGCGGCGCAGCCCGGCGCCCGTCACGGATTCTCCAATCCTGGGCCTGCGGACTTGCGGGTGCTCAACTTTCATGCGCCCGACGCGGGGTTCGTGGGTAGGCTGCGGAGCTAGGAGGCCGTGGACGCTGAGGCCCTCTTCAACGAGATCGCCGACGATCTCGCCGCCCGAAACGACGACGTCGAGCTGGGAAAGATGTTCGGCATGCCGACGATCAAGCGGGGTGGCAAAGCGACCTCCGGCCTCTGGAAAAACTCGATGGTCTTCAAGTTGACCGACGAGGGGAGGCGGGAGCAGGCGCTCGCGCTCGAGGGCGCCGAACGCTTCGATCCCATGGGAGGCCGCCCCATGCGCGAATGGGTCGTCGTTCCCGC
>DATFXA010000256.1:0-8276 GCA_035258645.1 Gaiellaceae bacterium | reverse complement strand
CGCGCGCGGGAACTACATCTTCCCGCCGCGCCCGTCGATGCGGCTGACGACCGACCTCTTCGCCTACTGCGCCGAGCGCCTCCCGAGCTGGAACACGATCTCGATCTCCGGCTACCACATCCGCGAGGCCGGCTCGACCGCAGTTCAGGAGCTGGCCTTCACGCTTGCGAACGGGATCGCGTACTGCCAGGCCGCCGTCGATGCAGGGCTCTCGCCGGACGAGTTCGGCGAGCGGCTCTCCTTCTTCTTCAACGCGCACAACCACTTCTTCCAGGAAGTGGCCAAGTTCCGCGCCGCGCGCCGTCTCTGGGCCCGGATCATGAGCGAACGCTTCGGCGTCGAGAACCCCAAGGCACAGGCGCTCCGCTTCCACGCCCAGACCGGCGGCTCGACGCTGACCGCGCAGCAGGCCGAAAACAACGTCGCCCGCGTGACCGTGCAGGCGCTGTCGGCGATCTGCGGCGGCGCGCAGTCCATCCATACGAACTCCTTCGACGAGGCGCTCGCCTTGCCGAGCGAGCACGCGGCTCGGATCGCGCTGCGGACGCAGCAGATCCTTGCTCACGAGGGCGGCGGCACCGACACGGCCGACCCGCTCGGCGGCTCCTACTTCATCGAGGACCTGACGAACGAGCTCGAGCAGCGCGCACGAGAGCTCATTGAGCGGGTCGACGAGCTCGGCGGCGCCGTCGCGGCGATCGAACAGGGCTTTGTCCAGCGCGAGATCGAGCAGGCCGCCTTTACCTACACGCAGCAGGTAGAGGCGGGGGAGAAGGTGATCGTCGGCGTCAACAAGTACGTCGAGGACGACGGCGAACAGATCGAGCTGCATCGGATCGACCCTGAAGCCGAACGGCGCCAGCTCGAACGCACGGCGCGGGTCCGCGAAGAGCGAAACCCAGAAGAAGCCGCCGCCCTCCTCGAGCGCGTGCGCGAGACCGCACGCGGCGATGCGAACCTTCTGCCGCCGATGCGCGAGGCGCTGCGCGCCCGTTGCACCGTAGGCGAGATCTGCAACGCGCTGCGCGACGAGTTCGGCATGTACGACTCGCAGCACTCGTAGTGGAGATCGAGCGCCCTGTGTCTGGCGCGGCTTCCGAAATCCGCAACTCGAGAATCCGGGAGGATATTCAGTTGCAACGAGCATCTGCATGGTGTATTGTCTTTCGCTCATTCCGAGTCGAGGAAAGGAGGCCGAGAAGATGATGAAGTCAGTCGCATGGACGTTCGGCCTCACTGGCCCTCTCGCTCGGAGGCGCTCCGGCTAAGGAATCTGCCGCCTAAGCACGTTCGAGCGAGAGCGACCGGGAGGTCGCTTTTGTCGTTTTCGGCGGACGAAGACGACAGCCCCTACAAAAGAAAGGAGGGCTTTCGTAGTGCGATGCTTAGCTCCAATGTAGGACCGTATCGAGTCGAAATGGGAGCTGCAACCCCGCTCTCCGTATGTAAAAAAGGACTGCTGCGAAACAGCCGTGCTTTAGCAATCAATTTTTTACTTAGACGCGGGTAACTTCACCTTCTCTTTCCGAGCTCGATGCGGGAAATGCATCGACACCGAGAGAGGAGGAGAGACCGTGGACTCTTACGATTCCGAATATCGGCGCCAGTACTGCCGGGAACGCATCGATCAGATTCGTGAGGATTACCGTCGCGCGCAGCGGACGCCGATCGACCCGCAGCACCGTTCGCGCATCATCGTGCGAATGCAGTCCATCTGGGCGCACGTGCGGCAACAAGTCCCTCAACGTGCCCCGGTGTTTCGGTCATAGCCGGTCATAAGAGAGCACGAAGGCCCCGCCGCAAGGATCGGGGCCTTCGTCTCTGAGGAGCAGCTCTGAGGAACTAGTCGTCCGGCTCGTCGTGGTTCGGCGAGCTCGGGATTACTTCGTAGGTCACGTTGTCACCATGCTGCTGCGTGTAGAAGAAGCGCCAGCCGCCCTCGAAGAGGTGAGGAAGCTTGGCGCCGAGGATCCCTCCCGGGCCTGGGTCGCCGTTGGAGACGGTCGTGCCGGTGATCTCGTTGTCCTGGTCGTTCTTCCCGAAGCCTCCATTCGCCGCGTCGAGCGTGGCCGAGGCATCACGGCCCTGCGCGAGCCACCGAAGGGGCTGATTCGCGGGATCCGAGTAGTCCTTGTTGGTGTCGAAGACGAAGCCTGAATCGAGCCCCTCAACGCCGTGGAGTCCTTCGCCCTGGTCCTGAACGAAGGTGACCTCGTGCTTCGAAAGGAACGCGGCGTTGTCAAAGCCAGCGTGCGCTGCGTCTGCCTTGTAGAAGATGGTCAGGTGGCCGCTGTCGGCCGACGGGCCTGTCTGCGTGATCTTGAAGATCGAGCCCCAGCCGCCGCAACAGTCGTTCTCGGTGCTCGCCGCGTTCGTATCACCCGTCTCGTCGAAGAAGTACTCGCGGAAATGCGAGCCTGGCCGGAAGAGGCCGTTCTCCGGTCGCTTGAAGGGCGTTGCATCGTGTGCCTTCGCGGCCAGGTTGGCGTTGAACGACGTGGTTCCGTCGACGGCGGTGTCATGCACCGTGATCCAGTTCGTCCCGAAGACCTTCCCGTAGGTGTGGAGTGCGATCTGGTCGGCAGACTGATGACCGCTCTGGCTCGCGAACGTGATCGGGTGGTTGCTCTCGTTCAGAACCTGTAGCGCCTGCAACTTGCCGTGGGTCAGATCGCCGGGGGACGTGGGCACGAAGCGAAAGACGAAGCTGTTCGGGAACTTGGCCGAGACTGCGGGAGCGGGCTTGTTCGTCGGGCTGCCGATGTCCTCGTCGATCCAGAGGTTGCCGTCAGAGTCGTTCTGGATCCCTTCGTATCCGCCGCGACCGATCGAGCCCGAGATGTCGTCGATGGTCGAGGGCCAGCTCGCATCGGCCATGTATGTCGGCCCGTTCTGGTTTTCGGTCGTGAACAGCAACTTCTTCGCGAACGGGTCCCAGGTCGATCCGTCGATCGTGATGACCGGCTTGCCGTTGCTGGCCGTGGTCGGGTAGAGCGTCACGCGATGGGCCGCGTCCGCGTCGAGGTTGATCCGCGTGATGTAGCTGAGGTTGCCCGGGCCGCCGGCCGGATCGGTCGGTCCGCCTTCGTGCCCCTGGAACAGGAAGTGCGTGCCGTAGTCGTACGACGAGTCGGGGCCGCCGAGACCCTTCTTGAACACCAGGTAGGTGTTCTTGTCCGGCTCGGTTTTGTGCGCCTCGGCGCCGGCGTTGGGAGCCGTCGGCGTCGGCACCATCTTCGGGAGGCCTGCTGAGTTCAGGGTGTCGTTGTCGTAGCCGTAGTAGGAGGTCAGGGCCGACGGGTTCTCCAGCTTGGTCGAGCCCTGCGCCCAGATGATCTGCTGCAGCTCCGGCGAAAGCTTGGCCGCCGGCGCGACGCCGTCCGAGCGCGTGTTCGGTGTCGGAACGTTCGTAAGCCGCAGCCCGTGTGGCGCAAAGGCTGCTCCCGCGGCAACGAACACCAGGATGCCAGCCGTTGCCACAGCGACTCCAAGCGCGATGCGCTTGCGTCGGATCTTCATCGAATCTGCTCCTTCCCCTCGAGGTCGATGACGGCCCCGACCGTACGGGCGTCGAGGTAACCGGTGGGTTGACGCGCGGTGCCAAAGCGGTGAACGGGCTAACCCCGCGACAATAAGGCCGTGCGGATCCTGCTCGTCTCGCAGATGTACCCCGGGGACTCCGAACCCGATTACGGCGTCTTCGTCCGCAGACTCGAGCAGGCGCTCGCCGCCCGCGGGCACACGATCGAGCGCGCAGTCCTGACCGCCCGCGGAGGTGGCAAGGCGAAGTACGCGCGGCTGGCCGGGAGCACGCTGGCTGCGGCTCGCCGCTTCCGGCCGGACGTCATCTATGCCCACTTCCTCGTCCCGACGGGGCTGCTCGCAGGACTGGCATCGCGGGCGCCGCTCGTCGTCACCGCGCATGGGCAAGACGTCGCCAACATCGGTTCGATTCCGGGCGTCCACGCGGCCACCACGGCTGTTGTCCGTCGCGCGACCGCCGTCATCGCGGTGTCCGACTATCTACGCCGCGAGCTCGAGGCCAAGGTTCCGGCGGCACGCGGGAAGACTCAGGTCGTCGACAGCGGCGTCGACCTCGAGCGCTTTACGTCTTCGACGCCCCCCGACGGCCCGCCGGCGTTCCTGTGTGTCGGCTCGCTGACCGAGCGCAAGAACGTCCTCAGGCTCGCACGCGCCTTCGAGCGTCTGGGCGAGGGCACACTGACCTTCGCCGGCGACGGGCCGCTGCGCCTCGAGCTCGAGGGGCGGAAGGACGTCCTGCTCCTCGGCCCGGTCCCCTACGACCGAGTTCCCGGCCTGATGGCCGAGTCCCACGTCGTCTGCCAGCCGAGCCTCGTCGAGCCGTTCGGCCAGGCGCTGCTCGAAGGCATGGCCTGCGGACGCTCTGTCGTCGGAACGCTCGTCGGCGGCCCGCCCGAGTTCGTGCCTCAGGAGGCCGGTGTGCTCGTCGACCCCACGGACGAGCTGGCGATTGCGGAAGCACTGCATGAGGTCGCGGGCCTGCCGCGGCCCAACCCCGCCGCCCGGGCCGCCGCCGAACGGCACGACGTCAACGAGCAGGCGCGCCGGGTGGAGACGATCCTTGAAACCGCGCGAGATCGGCGAGGCGGATCTCGACCAGCGGCCTGACCGAGTCCTCGAGCCCGGCCTCGCGTGCCACCGCAAGGGCCTGCTCGTAGCTCTCCCTTATCTTCTCCGGGTCGACGCCCTGTTTGAGACGGTTGTCCCCGGTTACCAGGAGCCTTTGGATCCGCGCATGCGCGTCTTCGGCTTGCACGCGGAAAAGCTAGCTGCGCAGAGTTCCGCGTTGGGAAGAGGATGACAGCCGCCGCCAAGCCTGACAGCCCGATTCGCGTCCTCATTGCGGACGATCACCGGCTGTTCGCCGAGGCCCTGGAGGCAATCCTCGCCGGCGAAAGCAGGATCGAGGTCGTCGGCCGCGCGCGCAACGGTACGGAGGCGCTCGAGCTGACGTTGGAGCTCGAGCCGGACGTCGTGCTTATGGACATCAGCATGCCGGTGATGGACGGAGTCGAGGCAACGCGGCGGATCCGCGAGGCTCGGCCGGGCGCCTGCGTGCTGATGCTGACCGGGTCGAATACCGCCGCCGACGTCGACCGGGCACGCGACGCGGGCGCCGCGGGCTACGTCACCAAGGACCGGATCGCCTCGCAGCTCGTCGAGGCGATCGTCGAGGCTGCCGGCAGATAGCGGCTATCCTGGCTCCGCGATGCTGCAGATTCTCGCGGTCATTCACGTCATCTTGTCGATCGCTCTCGTCGGGCTGATTCTGATGCATTCCGGGCGAGACACAGGCTTCGGCGGCATGGGCTTCACGCCGGCTTCGCAGGGCGGCACACACATAGTCGAGCGCAATCTCACGCGCGTCACAGTCGTGGTTGCGATCCTGTTCTTCGTGAACACGATCGCCCTCTTCCACGAGCTCAAGTAGCGCATCTAGATCCCCGGCGGGCCGCCGTTTCCGGTGACGTCGAAGCGGGCCGTCGCCAGCGCGGGCACCAGGGCGCCGTACGCGAACCGCTCGTCGTAGAACGCGGCCTCGTTGGCGAGAGTCGTCTCGCGGGTGAGGCCCGGCACGTCGGCGAGCACTTCGGGCACGGCGACGGTGAAGCGGAGGTTGACGAGAGGCTCGGCGAGCTTCCCGTCCCGGATCCGGAAGGTGCCGTCGCGGGTCATGCCGGTCAGGATTCCCTGCCGCGGCTCGACGATGCCCAGGTAGTGGAGGCGCGTGATGTAGATGCCGTCCCCGACCAGCTCGACGAGCTCATCGATCGACTCGGCCTCGCCGCCTGCGAGCGCGAGCGCGAAAGGCAACGGTCCCCAGCGTCGGAAGGCGGGCGGCGGGGCATGGCCGGTCGAGCGCTGGGAGCCGCCGGCGCGCGCTGCGCTGACCGAGTCCCAGACCGCGCCGCGGAGAACGCCGTTCTCGACCAGTGGGACACGTTCCTTCGGGACGCCCTCGAAGTCGAACTGCTTCGGTAGGCCCTGCGGGTCGAGCGCGTCGTCGGCGATCGAGATCTTCTCGTCGAAATGGCGCTCACCGAGCTTGCCGGAGAGGTAGCTCCGTTCCTCGTGGAGCGCCAGGCCGCTGAAGGCGTCGAAGGAGAAGTACTGCAGCAGCTCGCCGACCGCGTACGGCCCGAGCACCGCCCGGTAGGTCCCGGGCTCGAGCTCGTCGGCGTTCATCGTCCGCGCGGCAAGCTCGGCGGCTTGCCGTGCGACGGCGGCGGGGTCGACATCTCGCACCGCCCAGGAGGTCTGCTCCGCGTACCCCGAGGCGCTATCGCTCGCCGCGAGCGCCAGTGTCACCGTGTCCGTCGAGGTCTGCTCACCGGCGAAGCCCGCCGAGGTGACGACCGCGACGGTTGCCGTGCCACTTGTGAAGAAGCCGTAGACCGGCGTGTCGCCGGCCCCGGCGATCGCATCCGCGGCGAGCCGAGCCTGGTCGGCAGGGCCGAGCGACGCGGTCTCCTCGTCATAGCCATCGACGCTCGGGAGCTGGGAGGCGCCGGCCACCGCCGGCAGGTCGGGATCCTCGGGCGCAGCGTCGGCGGCCTCGCCCGCCCGCCGCGCGAGGTCTTGCAGCCCCTCGTCATCGACCCGGTTCGCCGCCGCCGCACCGACACGGTTTCCGCGGATGACCCTGAGGAAGACGCTGATGTTCTCGATCAGTGTCGGCTGATGCACCTCCGACCCGGCGAAACGGGCGAAGCCCGACTCTTCGGCCTGAACAACCGCCTCGGCGCCGTCGCCCTCCGCTGCGGCCACGGCTCGCTCGGCGAGGTCGAGCGCGTTCGTCACGACGGCGACACCCCGACCTGCACGTTCCGGAACCGCGCCGGGGCGGCCCCGTGGCTGACGTGCGCGTGTTGCCCCGGCTGCCCCTTGCCGCAGTTGGTCAGTCCGTAGAGCACCCATGTGTCTGCGCCGGCGACGGCATCGAGCGAACCCCAGAAGACAGGCGTCACGCCGGTGTACGTCGCGTCTCGAAGCATCCGTCCCCGCTTCCCTCGCTTGATCTCCCACGCAACCTGCGTCCCGAACTGAAAGTTGAGCCGTTTGTCGTCGATCGACCAGGACTTGTTCGTCTCGAGGTAGACGCCGTCGTCGACGTCGGCAATGAGGTCGTCGAGCGTTCCCTCGCCGGGCTCGAGATGGAGATTCGTCATCCGCACCAGGGGCATGCGGCTCCAGCCGTCGCCGCGCATCGAGCCGCCGCTTCCGTCGCCGAGCTTCGCCGCTGTCTCCCGCGAGGTGAGGAAACCGCGCAGGACGCCGGCTTCCACGATCGGGGTCCGAGCCGCGGGGACGCCCTCGTCGTCGTAGCCGAATGTTCCCAGGCCTCTGGGGGTCGTCGGGTCAGCCGTGACGTTCATCACTTCCGATCCGTAACGCAGCGAGCCGAGGTCTTCGGCGTGGAGGAAGCTGGTGCCGGCGTAGGCGGCCTCGGTTCCGTAGATGCGATCGAGCTCGGTGGGGTGGCCGATCGACTCGTGCACCTGAAGCGCCATCTGGTCGGCGTCGAGCACGACTGTTGTGATCGCTGCAGGGCAGACCGGTGCGCTGAGCAGCGCCGCCGCTTGCTCGCCGAGTCGCGGCGCCTCACGTTCGAGTCCGAGCCCGAGGACATACTCCCAGCCGGCGCCGGCGCTCGAGCCCTCGTGCTGGCTCGGATAGCTCCGGATCTGCGAGAGCTCGCCGTCGACCGCGGTTGCTTCGACCCCACCTCCGCATTCGACGAGGTCCTGGTCGATCGCGGTTCCGTCCGAGGTGACGAGCACCTTGAACTCACGCATTGCACGGACGTAGGCCGCCGTGACCTTGACCGCCTTTTCCTCGATCGCCGCCTCCGCGCTCAGGCAGAGCGCGATCTTGTCGGCCAGCGGAACCTCGACCGGGTCGTGCTCGCGCGGGGTGACGTATTCGGCTCGCACCGGCTCCAGAGGTGCGAGCGCCCGCTCGTGCTTGCCCGGAGCGGCTTTCGCAAAGGACGTCGCGCGCTCCGCAGCGTCTCGCGCGCCGGTCTCGTCGAGCCGCCGGTCACAGGCGAACCCCCAGGCGCCATCGACGAGGACGCGCACGCCGACCCCCTCGCTCTCGACGTCGTCGACCTGGTCGACGCGCCGGTTCTTGGTCGCGACGAGCTGCGAGCGCCGAACCACCGCGCGCGCGTCGGCGTATGAGGCACCACCGGCGAGCGCCGCGGCGACAGCTTCTTCACACAGCGCCCGCAT
>DATFXA010000255.1:0-2123 GCA_035258645.1 Gaiellaceae bacterium | reverse complement strand
CCTCCGAGCCCGACGTCGGCGAGCAGCTCGACGAGATCGGTACGCCGCACGGCCGCCTTGTTGACGAGGTACTGGCCCTCTCCGCCGCGGTGCAGCCGCCGAGTGATCGCGATCTCGCTGAACTCGAGCTCCGGGAACTGGCCGTCGGCGTTGTCGAAGAGCAGCTCGACCTCGCACCACTCGGCCGTCGGGCGACCGGCAGAGCCTGCGAAGAGGACGTCGTCAGGCTTCTCGGCCCGCAGCTCCGAGGGGGAGAGCGACCCCGAAGCCCAGAGCAGCGCGTCAGAGACGTTCGACTTCCCCGATCCGTTCGGCCCCACGACCACGGCGACGCCGCGCTCGAGCCGGACCTCGACCGGATCTGGGAACGACTTGAAGCCGCGCAGCTTGATCGCGCTCAGGTGCACGCGCGCCGAACGCTAGCGGCGCGAGCGGATGACCCCGGAGCTCGCTGCGTCACCTGATCTCATGCATGCATGGAGTTGCGAGGAGTCGTGCTCGTCGAAGGCACGAGCGACCGCTTGGCCGTCGAGACGCTCGCGCGTCGCCGTGGCCGCAATCTGGAGGCCGAAGGCGTCGACGTCGTCCCGATGGGCGGCTACGGAAACCTGCCACGCTTGCTAGCGACGTACGGCGATGTCCGACTTGCCGGCCTGTATGACATCGGGGAGGAGCGCCACTTCTTACGCGCGTTGGGGTGCCGCGACCGGCGCGAGCTCGAGCGCGCCGGGTTCTACGCCTGTAGCCGCGACCTCGAGGACGAGCTGACGCGCGCGGTCGGGCCGGCTGGAATGGAGCGCGTGCTCGCCGAGCAAGGCGAGCTGCGGGCGTTTCGGACCTACCAGAAGCAGCCCGCGCACCGCGCTGAGCCGCTCGAGGAACAGCTCTACGGCTTCATGTGGAACCGCAAGCAGAGGTACGCCGTCCTCCTGGTGGAGGCCCTCGACCTCGAGCAAATCCCGCGGCCGCTCGACCGCGTCCTGGCCCGGATCTAGACCTCCACCGTCACCCGCAGGAAGGTTGCGGAAATCGAAGTGGCATCAGGGCTCGAGCTCTGGTTCTGGCTATCGAAGAGCGTCTGCAGCTCGGCTTCCAGTTCGTCCTCCCGGCCGGCGGCTTCCGCGGCCTCGAACGCGTTCATCGTC
Organism: Gaiellaceae bacterium; assembly: GCA_035258645.1. Taxonomy (GTDB): domain Bacteria; phylum Actinomycetota; class Thermoleophilia; order Gaiellales; family Gaiellaceae; genus 13-2-20CM-68-14. The sequence continues at coordinate 978 of DATFXA010000255.1, read as the reverse complement.
GGCCCGTAATACTTCCTGAACGTCGCGACGAAGTCCGACGGCGGGCCCGGGAAGTCGAACGTGTAGGTGTCTCGCTGGAACGAGATGTTCTCGGCCGGCACTCCTGCGCCGGCGAACCGCTCGTTCACCTCGTCCTCGACGCCCCAGGTCATGGGACTGATGAACCCGTCGGCTGCCGGCGGCAAGTAGGCCGAGCTGATCTTGAGGATCTGCGCGACGAGCGTCGGGTTGTTGGCGATCCAGTTCCCCATCACGATTCGGCCACCGGGCCGGGTTACGCGAACCATCTCCTTCGCGACGTCGAACGGCCTGGGAGCGAACATCGCGCCGAACATGCTGACGACCAGGTCGAAGCTGTCGTCGTCGAGCTCATTCAGGTCGGATGCATCGCCCTCCTGGAAGCTGACGTTCGTCAGGCCGAGGCCACGTACTCGTGCGTTGCCCGCCGCAACGAGATTGCCGGCGATGTCCACGCCCAGGACGTTCGCCCCTCGCTGCGCCGCCGGTATAGCGGTGGTCCCGTCACCGGAGCCGAGATCCAGGACGTCGAGCCCGTCGGTGATTCCCAAGGTCTCGACCAGCGCGTCGCCGCTTTCCCGCATCGTCTCGGCCATGCGGGTGAAGTCGCCCTTTTCCCAGAGCGCCTTGTTCGGGTTGGTAGTAGCCATGCGGCCATCCTTTCAGGCAACGCGCTCGCTCGCCTAGGGTTCGGGAGCCGATGGCAGGTCCGGGGGATTCGCCACTCAGAGTCACGCGGCGGCAGATCCTCGCCTTCAGACGGCGAGCCGGCTCGCTCGGGGAGCGCATGCCGATGGGCTCGAAGTCGCTCCGCCGGGCGGCCTGGGCCGGGCTGCAGGACAGCATGCCGAGGGCGGCGCTCCTGTCTTTGCACGCGCGAGTGGACGGGGTCGAGTCGTCGAGCTGGGAGCACTCTTCGCTCGCCCAGCTCTGGGGACCTCGGTACAACGCCTACGTCGT
>DATFXA010000254.1:0-8893 GCA_035258645.1 Gaiellaceae bacterium | reverse complement strand
GGCTGTCCGCGCCGGACAGGCGTGCTTCGAGCCGCTTGTTTCCCGCCAGCCGGGCATGCTCGATCATCTTCCGGCCTGCGGCTGCGGCCGCCTCCCAGCGACAGACGGCGGCGTGGTTGAAGGCGATCATCCTCCATGCAGTGGCCAGCTCGGTATGGGCTTCTCGACTCTCGAGCATCGGGATCAGCTCGGCCGTCGTACGCTCCAGCTCTGCGCGAAAGGCCCCGAGGTCGGTTGCGACGTGATGACGCACCAGCAGGCTCGTTAGCAGCGCGTCCGCACGAAGCCGTTCATCCCGGAGCGCGGTTGCACCTTCGACCGCTTCGCCGAGGAAGATCTCGGCCCACGCAAACTCGCCCGTCTCCATCATCGCCTCGGCGAGACCCGGAAGCATGGCGAGCCGCGTCGGATCCCGTTCCGGCAGGAGAGTCACCGCTCGGCGGAGGAGATTCGCTGCGGCAGCCATATCGCCTCGCGCAAACGCCCGCCCACCGGCGACCGAGAGATGCGCGGCCCCGCGCCGCCCGAGTTCAAGGCCATGGTCGTCGAGCGGCCCGAGCTCCGAAAGATACTGGTGGGCCTGTTCGAGGTGGTAGCCGAGGATCTCGTCGAATTCGGCCTCGCGGTGGCGTTCACGATTGATCCGCTCCGCCCAGTCGGCGAAGCGTTCGTGGAGACCGGCCCGCGCCCGCTTCAGAATCCCCTGGTACGCCGCGTCGCGAACGAGGATGTGCTGAAACCGATAGCTCGGGTCCGTGCGTTCGGTGTGTTCTCGCACGAGCTGCTTCTGCGTCATCGAGACTAGGTGTGCCTCCACCTCTTCGCGAACGGGCTCGGGAGCGAGTTCCTCCAGGGGTGGCCGGTCGAAGACAAGGCCGATCACCGACGCCGGTTCGATCACAGCCCGTTCCGCTGCCGACAGGAGATCGAGACGGGCGGCCAGCAGCGCCTGGATCGTTCCCGGGATGGCTAGCTCGGACAAGTCACCAGCAGGGATCCAGCGGTCGCCTTCTCGTTGGAGCAGACCGTCGTCGATCAGCATCGAAAGAAGCTGCTCGACGAAGAGCGGATTGCCTTCTGCAGCGGCCACGATCCGGTCGCGAGCATCTTCCGGGATGGCCGCGTCGCCGAGAAGATGCTCGGCGATCAACGCGCTTTCGTCGGCGGAAAGTGGTTCGAGCTCGATGGTCTGGCCCCGGTTTTGGAGCCAGTCCTCCCGGCGCTCCAATAGATCGGGACGGGCGGCGCACAGAAGAAGGAGAGGCGACCCCGACGAGTTGGCGGCGACGTGCTCGATCAAGTCCAGAAAAGCGTTTTCCGCCCAGTGGATGTCCTCGAAGACGACGATGAGAGGGTGCCTCGCCGCCTCGAGCTCGAAGAGCTTGCGGGTTCCCCAGAACACCTCGTCGAGCGGGAAGTCCGCCTCGGCGAGGCCGATCGCGGACGCCACACGCGCGACGAGGTCTCCGCCGTTCGGTCCTCCGAGCTCGGAGAGCTTCGCCCTCACCTGATCTGGCGCGTCTTCGTCACGGATATCTGCCGCCTCGCGAACGATCTCGACGAGCGGCCAGAACGTGATCCCCCGGCCGTAAGGAAGACATCGTCCGCGAACCATGCGCGCTTCCGAGGCGGTCAGGCGGGCGAATTCCTCGATCAGTCGTGACTTGCCGACCCCCGCCTGAGCGGTCAGGGTCACGAGCCGACACTCTGTGTTGCGAACGGCTCCCTCCAACTCGCTCTCGAGCAAGCTGAGCTCGCGCCCGCGACCCACGAGCGGGCTATCGTGCCGCCGCTCGACGCTCTCCGCGGCAGCGACGGAGATGAGTCGATAAGCCGCCACTCGCTCCGCCTTTCCCTTCAGTTCGAGCGGCTCGACGGGCTCGATCTCCACCGCGTGGCGAACCAGTCGGTAGGTGGGGTCGCCGAGCAGGACTTCGTTCGTCGGCGCGGCTTGCTCGAGGCGCGCAGCCGTGTTGACGGTATCCCCCGTGACGAGCCGTTGGCCAGCCGACGGATCGCCGGCCACCACCTCGCCCGTGTTGACGCCCGTCCGATTTCCGACCGTGACGCCCCAACGCTCTTCGAGCTCCTGGTTTAGGGCGGCGAGCGTGTCGCGCATCTCTGCTGCGGCGCGAACGGCCCGCAGGGCGTCGTCCTCGTGGAGCCGCGGAAGCCCGAAGACGGCCATGATCGCGTCGCCGATGTACTTCTCGACGGTCCCTCCGTGCCGCTCGAGTGCCAAACGCATCTCGTCGAAGTAACGCGACATCACCTCCCTGACCGCCTCCGAGTCGAGCTTCTCGCCCATTGCTGTCGAGCCCTTGAGGTCGGAGAAGACGATCGTCACCGTCTTCCGAACCTCCTGCGGTGGCAGCGCGGGCGCCAGCGTTGCGCCGCAGAAACCGCACAGTCGGAAACGATCGGGATTTTCTTCGCCACAGCTCGGACAAAGCACGCTTCGAGTGTACGGGTGCCGAGTAGAAAGCCAAAGCAGCCCGGCCCTGCGCAGGTGCGACGGCCGTTGTAGGCGTCTAGCTGGTCATTTTCGAATCAGACCCAGTAATCTTGGGCTCGAATGGAAGCCGGTGCGGCGAAGCAGCGGACGGTGATCATCGTCGATGACCACAAAGCTGTGCGGCAACTCTGTCGGATCGGTCTCGAGGCCGCTGGCCTGCGTGTCATCGAGGCCGAAGACGGCGCAGAGGCTATGGAGCGGATCCGGCGCGACCGTCCGAACCTGATTTTGCTCGACATCATGATGCCGCGGCTGACAGGGTGGGACGTTGCCGCCCAGCTGCTGAACGAACCGTCGACGAACGACATTCCGATCATCTTCATCAGCGCGCTGACGGGGCTGCATGAGCGCAAGCGCGCGTCTGACCTTGGTGCATACGACTACCTGAACAAGCCTCTCGACCCGGCCGAGCTTGCCAAGACCGTCACGGAGGCTCTCGATCGCATCGAGCGGGGCGACCGTGAATCGCTACTGGCCGAGACATTCGGCCGCGCCGTGGGCTAAGCCTCTCCGCACCGCCGGCCTTTGGCTCCTTAACACAGGCGCAAAGCGCGCTTAACGGGGCTGCAACGGAGCGGAGTTATAACGCGGACCGTGAGCTCACGGGGGCATTTTTTGCCGGTCGCCGCGCTCGTCGCGGCAAGTGTGCTCGGAGGGGCCGTTGCGCTTCTCGGCGCCTCGGCGCTGGGTGTCGGCAGCACGACGACGACCGTGCGCCAGATCCAGCCGGCGCTGGGCGCGAACTCTCCGACCTCGTTCGAGAGCTCGCGCCGCGGCAGGGCGCTGACGATCAACGACATCTTCCGCCGCGACGCGCCGGGTGTCGTTCAGGTGACGTCGACTCAGGTGATCCGGACGAACCCGGATCCGTTCTTCAACTTCGGCGTCCCTCAGACGCAGACCCAGAAGGCGCTCGGCTCGGGGTTCGTAATGGACAAGGCCGGCCACATCGTCACGAACTATCACGTCATCGCCGGTGCTCGGTCGGTCGAGGTCAGTTTCTCGAATAGCGACAACATGAAGGCACGGGTCATCGGATCCGACCCGTCGACCGATCTCGCAGTGCTCCAGATCGATGCGCGGTCGCGCGCCCTGACACCGCTGGCGTTCGGGAACTCCGACAACGTGCACGTGGGCGATTCGGTGGTCGCAATCGGCAACCCGCTCGGTTACGACCGCTCGGTGACGGCCGGGATCGTCAGCGCCGTCCAGCGCGCGATCACCGCTCCGAACCAGTATCCGATCGATCACGTCATCCAGACGGACGCGCCGATCAACCACGGCAACTCAGGCGGGCCTCTGATCACCTCGGGCGGCCAAGTAGTCGGAGTCGCAGCCCAGATTGCCACCGGTAACTCCGGCAGCGACGGCAACATCGGCATCGGCTTCGCGATCCCGATCAATACCGTCCGGACGGTCGTTGCCCAGCTGATCAAGGAAGGCAAGGTCGAGCACGCCTTCATCGGCATTACCGCGAAGCCGGTGACGCCGCGGATCGCACATCTTTTCAGGCTCCCCTCAAGGAGCGGCCTGCTGGTCGCAACCGTGCAGCCCGGCAGTGGTGCGGCTGCTGCCGGGCTTCGCGCGGGCACGAACACCGCCGTCGTGTCCGGCGAGAGCTGGCCGATCGGCGGTGACCTGATTCTTTCGGCGGACGGGGTCCCTCTTACCTCTGTCGACCAGCTTCGCGACCTGATCTCGGCGAAGCAGCCCGGACAGTCGATCTCACTCGTTGTCTATCGAGGCACCAAGCAATTGAAGCTCAACGTCAAGCTTGGGCGGCAGCCATCGAGCTGACCGTCCCGGAAGGCCCCTGACCCCTGGGGGCCGCGCTCCCGCGCTGCAGCCGTTGCCAGCACGGCCTGCGGGAGCGCTTACTGGAGGGCCCGATGCCTGCCCGGGCCCTCCAGTTTTTTCCTGCGGAAAAAACTGGAGGGAATTTGGCCGCGCGCAGACCCTCGCCGCCTGCGGCGGCGAGGCCTTCACGCACCGGGTCCCGCGCCGGGCTCGGGACTAGGGACTGCTGGTATTGCCGCGTCCCCGCGCGTTTGTTAATGCCTGACCCCTCATTTTCGCACCGTCCGCTCGGGCGCGGCGTTTAGCCTTCCGCTCTTGATCGAGCAGCACTTCGGGGAAAGCCCGCTGTTTTCCGTGGGGGTCGAGGAGGAAGTCATGATCCTCGACGCCGAGACCCTTGCGCTCGCGCCGAAGGTCCGGTTGCTCATTTCCGAATCCGAGCAGCTCGAGCTCCCCGGCAGGCTCAAGACCGAGCTCTTCGCCTCCGTTGTCGAGCTGAACACCGACACCTGCGAGTCCGTCGCCGGGGCGTACGAGGCCCTGCGGGTGCTTCGCCTCTCGGCGGCGAGGATCGCCGCCGAGAACGGCCTCCGGATCGCGGCCGCCGGCAGCCATCCGTTCAGCGACCCCGAGGAGCAAGAGATAGCCGCCGATCCGCGCTACAAGGAGTTCGTCGGCTTCGCCGGTGTGTCCGCCCGCCGGCAGGGCGTCAGCGGCTTGCACGTGCACGTCGGCATGCCGAGCGCCGAAGCCTGTTACGGGACGCTCGAAGGAATTCTTCCCTGGCTCCCGCTCGTGCTCGCGGTCTCGGCGAACTCGCCCTACCTTGCCGGGCGGGCGACCGGGCTCGCGTCGAACCGCGCGGAGATCCTGGCACAGCTTCCGCGCGCCGGCGCTCCGCCCGCCTTCGGCTCCTACGCGGCGTGGGAGGCGTTCGTCGAGCGGCTGATCGGCCTCGGGCTCGCGGACGACTACACGCGCTTTTGGTGGGACGTGCGGCCCCATCCTCGTTTCGGGACACTCGAGATCCGGATGCCCGACCAGCCGACAGCCCTCTCAGTCACCACGGCCCTCGCCGCGCTGCTGCAAGCTCTCTGCGCATCGGTGGACGCAGACCAGGCGCGACCGGCCGAACGCGGCGACTTCGCGCAGAATCGCTGGGCCGCACTGCGTTTCGGGGCCGGCGCCGAGCTCATCCATCCGAACGGCGATCGCCTGGTTCGCGTTCCCGAGCTGGCCCAAGAGCTGCTCGAGCTCGTCGGCCCCGCCGCGGAGAAGCTCGGAACGTCCGGCGAGCTCTCGGCACTCCACCCGACTACCTGCGAGGGCGAGCGTCAGCTCGAGATCGGTCGCCGCGACGGCCTCGAAGCGGTCTGCGCCGACCTTGTCGAGCGGACGCTAGGCTGACGCCGATGGCCGTCAGGTCGGAGACGCTTCAGGTCAGCGGGATCCGCTGCGAGCGCTGCGTCCAGAGGCTGGGTGCGGTGCTCCAGGGCCACGACGGCCTCGAGTTCGCGAACGCGAACCTGATGGGGACCGTGACGCTCAGCTGGGACGAGGAGCGCACGGATCTCGACGCGCTCCTCGCCTCGATGGCCAGGGGCGGGTTCCGTCTGGCCGAAAGCGCTTAAGACCTGCCGGGCACCTGGTCGCTGAAGTAGTCGGTTGCCGTGCCATCTTCGTCGGCCGGCTCCTCGCCGGAACGAAGCAGGTCCTGGTCGGCGCTGCTCTCGGCGAGCCCGAAGTGCTCCGCAACGGCCTGCGTGTCGATCGAGCCTTCCTCGAGCTTCGGTGAGCTCTCGACGATCTCCTTCGAGACACTGAGCCGGACGATCTGCTCATCGTCAGACGTGTGGGCGAACGCGTCCGGCACTGCGTGCTGTGTCTTCTTCAGCAAGCCGTGCTCGACGACCAAGTGCTGGTCGCGGACCTCGAGAACGTGACCGATCTTGTGGTCGTCGCTCGTGACGACTTCGAAGCCTTCCATCGCAACCCCTTTCGTCGCTGTGGGACCGCCCTACCCGAACGCGTGACAGAACTAACGGGAATGCAGCCTCATCTGGCCTCGTTGGAGCGTGAAAGGAACGTTGCTAGGGTGGCCGCCGTGGGTGAGACGGCACCTGAGACTGAAGCAAGACGACTCGCTGAGGACGCGCGAGATCGAGTCCGCTTCGAGGAGGAAGCGCTCGACCTGGCGGACCAGGTCTATCGCGTGGCGAGGCGGATGGTCTCTTCCCGAGAGGAAGCCGAGGACTTGATGCAGGAGACATACGCCAGGGCGTTTCGAAGCTGGAGGTCGTTCCAACCGGGAACGAATCTCCGGGCCTGGCTTCTCCGTATCCTGACCAACCTCAACATCGACCGGGGCCGGCGCGTCCAGCGCTCCCCGGATATGCAGCCGCTCGAAGAGGGCGACTACTTCCTCTACAACAGGCTCGAGGAGTCCACGCAGGGGCAGAATCCCGACGAGGAGCGTGTGCTCGAGCGTCTCTCCCAGGACGACGCCGTCTCGGCCCTCTCCGCAGTGCCGCACGATTTCCGCGACGCGATCGTGCTCGTCGACATCGGCGACTTCAGTTACAACGACGCGGCGCAGATCCTCGACATCCCTGTCGGAACCGTGATGTCCCGGCTTCATCGCGGGCGGCGCATCCTGAAACAGGAGCTGGCCGAGCGGGCCGTTGCGGACGGAGGTGATTCGAGGTGAGTGGATACGCGATCGACCCGTGCGACCAATGCGAGGAGATGATTCAGCCGTTCCTCGACCGGGAGCTCAGCGAGGAGGAGCGGCAGGTCGCCGAAAGTCACCTGGACGGCTGTGACTACTGCCGGAAGCGCTACAAGTTCGAGGAGCGCCTCCGCCGCTACGTTCGCCAAGCGGTGACCGAGTCGATGTCTCCAGAGCTGAAGGCGAAACTCGCGGAGCTCAGAACGCCACTGATTTAAGTGGCCTGACGACTAGCCGATTCTCGGCGGCCCAGCGATCACCACGAGTCGGCGCGGATTGCTCCCGCCGGGCAGCGGCTTCGCCTGGACGCCGAGCTGTCGCGCGAGCCGGTTCCCGTACGCGTCACCGCCCGGTTCGAAGTAGACGGCCGTATTCGGGTAATCGAAGCGGTTAGCCCTGGCCACGCGCTTGATCTTGTAGCCGAGCCCACCGATCTTGGTCGCGAGAGCGCGCGTGTAGTAGATGTCGCCGCCGCCGTTGAGAACGTCGACGCTGACCTTCCACGTCGGCGGCAAGTTCTTTGCCTGGTTCGCTTTCTTGCCATCGCCGCCGAAGCCGCCGAGGAGAGCGAAGCCGAGCGCGATGAGCGCCGCGAGGCCAGCCGCCGCGCTGAGGATGCGCGTCCGCGGATACCGCGCCGGGCGCGGCTCGACCGGCAGACGGGCGAGCCCGCGCGCCTCATCCTGGTCGATCCCGAGCGCAGTCGCGTACAGGAGGGTCGCGACGAGCGCGTCATCAGCGCTGGGGAAGCGGTAGACGCGGCCCTCTTCGAGCCATTCGATCTGGTCGGACGTGAGCCCTGCACGTCGCGCAGCCTCTTCGACGGTCAGCTTGCGATGGAGGCGTGCCGAGGCAAGCGGCGAGGGCTCCTGCGGTTCGATCCGGGCGACGACCGACATCAGACGCGTTTCTCATTCTCCGCCGGCCTCGCCCACCCTCCCGGGGAGATCGGCAGGGACGTCGACGTCTCCGGGCGCGCCGAGGTCGTCGCAGGGGACCAAGACGGGGTCGAGCGCGCGGGCGCCCTCGTCGGGAATCCGCGCCCAGACCGCACGGCCGAGGACGACCGGGTGCCCGCGATCGCCGCAGTAGCTCGCCGCAACGACGTCGCCGGCACCCGTACGCCAGGCGGCTACGACTCGATCAACCGATTCCGGGGCCAGCAACGGGCCGTCAGCGAGAACGACGACGGCGGCCCCGGCGTCCGGCGACAGCGCCGCCAGGCCGCAGCGCAGCGAGGCGCCCGGGCCGCGCTCCCACTCAGGGCACCCAACGACCTCTGCGTCGGTCTCGACCTCGTGCGCACCGACGACGACCACGATCTCGTCAACCGAGCGGGCCGTCCGGAGCCGCTTCAGCACCGGCTCGAGCAGCAACCGCTGCTTCGGCGAGCCGAAACGGGACGACGCCCCCGCCGCGAGCACGACAGCGGAAATCATGCCGTTCCGGGTCAGGCCCCAGGCGCGGAGACCGTCTCTACCGCGCGCCGGATCAGTGCGCGCGCGATCTGCACCTTGTAGGCGGTTCCAGGCAGCGGGGTCGCCTGCTCGAGCTCGTCTGCCGAAGACAGCGCCCACGGCACCGGCGCGACTCCGGCCAGGGCGAGTCTGATTCCATCCGAGAAGCGTGCGGCCGCAACGCCCACGATCGCGAAGGACCACTTCCGTCGCTCCATCGCCTTCAGGTAGACGCTCGCCTCGGGCCGCGGCATGTCGAGCTCGAGAATCAGCTCGCCCGGCTCGAGTGCGGTCACGTTGCGGTCGTCGTCGGTCGGCAGCCGGTACAACTCGGCAAGCGGAAGCTCGCGGGCGGTCGTCCGCAGGCGCGCGCCGAGCGCCAGCAGCGCCGCCGCA